>JAKLIV010000107.1 GCA_022709405.1 Spirochaetota bacterium | reverse complement strand
AAAAGATTGCCCGCGGTCCGCGGCGCATCCATCGAGAAGGAGATCATGTCCGAGTTCGATCCTGCGGAGCTGTCCATGCTTTTCGAAAAGTCCCACCTTGATTATTTCAGGGAGGTCGCGGCGCGGTCCATGCCGAAATCCAGGGTAAACGGCGACATGAATCCCCGCGCGTACTGGAGCCATATCATGCTTTCGTCGCTGCAGGAGAAGTCGGTCTTTTACCGGCTGCTCAGGGGCGGGGTGTTCGTTCCCCTCGTCATCGTTCTTGCTCTGGCTGCGGCCATGGCCGACATCGCGGTGCGCCGCGTCAGAAGGGGCGCATCAGGCGGATTCCTCGTTTACATCGCCGGTTTCACCGGCATATCCACGGTCACGGTGATGATCATCCTGCTCCAGATATTCGAGGGAACGGTGTACCACCGGGTTGCGCTCATCAACGCGTGTTTCATGCTGGGCCTCGCCGCCGGAGCATACGCATTCACCGGCAGAAAAACGCACCCGGCGGCGCTTTTCGTTTTCATGGCCGCATCCCTGGGGCTAATTTACGCGTATATGAATACCGGGTCGGGGTTCTTTTTCTGGCCGGTGCTGCTTCTGTTTTCGTTCCTGAGCGGGGGAGTGTTCCCTGCGCTTTTTGCGCGAATGACCGGTATCGGCTTTCACGAACGCGCTGGGATTCTCGACTCCATGGACCATTTCGGGGCCATCTCGGGGTCTGCGGCCACGGTGCTTATACTGGTGCCGGCCGCGGGTATCGGCGGCACGGTGGCCTTCTGCATGGCCATGATGGCGATTGCGGCGCTGGCATGCGTCTTTACCGGCAGGTAAATCAAAAAAGCCTTGCCTGTACCGGGTTATCATGCTATAGATTACCGTCACCTGAAACGCTTTCCGTACTTAATCGTGCGTTTCTCCGATATGCGATTTACGAGAGGTATAATGAAGGATATAATCAAAACATTCGCCGTGGACCTTCTCGGATGCGGATGCGGCAGCGAGGTATTCGAGCGCATCGACGTCTCAGACGATTCGTTCGACGGGGCGTGCGGCCGCGGAAAACGAATCCTTATCGGGAACAGGCTGCTGATCTACCTTGCGCCCTGGGACGGGCGGGACGACCTGGCCGGGCACGCCGCCTCCCTCATGCGCAGGGGAAAAGAGGAGAGGGACAAAAACGGATACAACCGCTTCAGGCTCGTTCTGGCGGCGGACAGTCCGGCCGAGGTATCGGAACAGGCGGGCGGCCTGCTGAAGTCCCTTGTCGGGAACGATGAAAAGCTGCATTTCCATGTCCTGCCTTCGGACAATGACGTTGTGCAGCGGATACTGCGGTGAACCGGAGGATACCATGCGTGAACTGAAAGGCAGGACGGCGATAATCACCGGGGCGGCAGGCGGCATCGGCGCCGAGGTGGCCCGGATTCTTGACCGCGAGGGAATGAACCTCGTCCTCACCGATGTCGATGCTGCGCGCCTTGAAAAGACCGCGCGGCTTCTGGCGCGGGATTCATTGCGCGTTTTGTGCGATATCACCCGGCCGGATGAAGTGCGCGGTCTCGTTTCGGCGGCCGAGAACCGATTCGGCAGGGTCGATGTCCTGGTGAACAACGCCGGCATCATCCTGCCGTCCCTGTTCGAGAACTGCGAACACGCCGACATCGAGCGCCAGGTGAGGATCAATCTTCTCGGTACCATGACCTGCACCCGCGAAGTCATACCTGCGATGAAAAAAGCCGGGGGAGGCCACATCGCGACCGTGTCGTCGATGGCCGGCATCGTTCCCGAGACCCACAGCTCGGTCTATACCGCGACCAAGTTCGCTCTGCGCGGATTCAACCTGACGCTGGCCATAGAGCTGAAGAGGCACGGCATCGGCGTGTCCACGATTTTTCCGGATTCGGTCGCGACCGGGATGCTGCTCTACGAGGCCGACCACGGCGGCTCGCCGCTGACCTTTCTGAATCCGCCCCAGCCGCCGGAACTCGTGGCGCGCGCCATTCTCAGGGCCATAACCCGGAACAGGGTCGAGGCGTACGTGCCCGGGTCGACGGGCGTTCTTTCGAAGATAATGATGTGCTGGCCGCGGGCCGTGGCCGGAATATGGCCCCTGCTCGAATATCTCGGCGAGCGCAGGAAATCCGCCGTGACGAAAAGACTCAGGGAAACCATTCACGAATGAGGAGATGAGATATGGAAAAAAATCTGAAGCCTGTCGTTGTTCTTGAATCGCTCACCGCAATCGGACTGATCCTTTTCTGGACCGGGTTTTTTACGATCGGGCTGGCCCCGGAGTCGCCGCCTCCGGGTTACTTCGAGTACGAGCATTCTTTCCCGCTGCCCGACCTGATCCTGGCGGCGGCGCTCCTGGCCGCAGCGTGGATGCTTCGCCGGGGAAAACCTGCGGGCAGGACGCTCTCGCTGGTCTGCGCCGGCGCGCTGATTTTTCTCGGTGTGCTCGATTTCAGCTTCAATATCCAGAACGGCATGTACGCGATATCGGCCATGGACCTGGTTCTCAACGCATTCATCAACGCGTGGTGCGTGCTGCTCGGGATCTGGATCGCGTTGCGGCTGCGGCAGCGGTGATGTCCGGCCGGTATTAAAAATCCCCCATGGCAGGGGGATTTTTTTCTGGTATGTCGTTTCCTGATAGAGGACGGCGCGGTCTATGCCCGCCGTGCGGCCAGCGTCTTTGCCGATTCGATCACGAGCCATACGCTCAACACCAGCAGGATGGCGCCGAACACGCCCGAGATGACCACGTCAGGGGTGACCGGCTGGCCGAAGTTTTTTATGAAGGGCGTCATCTGGAGAACCAGTGACCACAGTGTCATGACCAGCATGAATACGGTGGGCACCAGCGCGATCCAGGCGTTCTTGCCGGTTTTTTTCATCCAGACCGATACGGCGAGAAGGGTGAGGCTCGCGAGCAGCTGGTTGCTCGTGCCGAAGATCGGCCAGGCAACGAGGTAGCCTTTCTCCCTGGTGAGCATCAGGAAAGCAAGCGGGATAAGGAGCGTCACCAGGGTCGCGAGCGCGGCGCCCGCCCTTGAGGTCAGGCCGAATATCTCCTGGAAGATATATCTCCCGAGCCTCGTGCTCACGTCGAGCGTGTCGTAGACAAAGGTTGAAAACGCGAGAAGCGCGAAGGGAAAGGCCACGTTGAACCCTATCCCCAGCAGGCCCAGGTATTTTGCTATGCCGTTCGCGTATATGAGGTTCGGATCGGTCTTCAGCATGGGAGAGCCGATCGGGAGCATCATCACGGTCGCTATTGCGAGTATGGCCACGAAACCCTCGAGCAACATGGCCCCGTAGCCGACGATGCGCGTGTCTGATTCTTTTCTGATCTGCTTGGAGGTCGTGCCGGAGCTCACGATCGAGTGGAACCCCGAGCAGGCCCCGCAGGCGATGGTGATGAACAGGATGGGGAAGAGCATCTTGCCGTTGACGCTGCTCTTGAATCCGTCGAGATTGAGCGCCGGATATTCGATCGTGAAGCCTCCGAAAACGGCCCCGATGAAGCATATGATTATCGTGAGATACAGGAGCCATCCGCCCAGGTACCCCCTCGGCTGGAGGAGCAGCCACATGGGGATTATGGACGCGATGAAGCAGTATATGAGCAGGAACACGTCCCATTCTTTCACGGATATGGCCCCGAGCCAGGAGAGAACGCCCTCCGGAAGCCTCGGTCCCGCCCACACGATGAGAAGGACCAGGGGCAGGAAAATCGCCGTGGCGATCGTGAGATTGAGCCTGAATTTATACAGCAGCACGCCCATGGTCATGCCTGCGAGCAGGTAGAGTATGGATGAGGCTGCGACTGCCGGACCGTAGGCCGTGTTTTCGGCCACGGTCTTGAATGTCTGCGCCGTGATGTCGGTAAAGGCGATGATCACGTAGATGAGGCACATCCACATGAAGATCAGGAAAAGCTTGTGCGCCGTGGGAGACATGTTCTCCCTGACGATCTCGCCGATCGACGAGGCCCTGTGCCTCACCGAGGCGATCAGGCTCGAAAAATCGTGCACGCCCCCGATGAAGATCGATCCGAGGATGATCCACAGTATGGCGGGCAGCCAGCCGAACCACATCGCCGCGAGTATGGTGCCCACTATGGGGCCCGCGCCGGCTATCGCGGAGAAATGCTGGCCTATGAGCAGCGACGGCTTCGCGGGAACATAATCGACGCCGTCGTTTATTTCGACGGCGGGCGTTACCGCTTCATCGTTCAGCTCGAAATCCATGGCCATGTACCTGCTGTAAAAGCGGTAAGCCAGAATAAACACGATCATTGCGACAAGGACTACGGTTACTATCATGGCGGTGCGTCTCCGGGATGAGAATTGAAAATTCGAGGAATCATGGCACTCCGGGGGCTTTCTGTCAATTATTAAACAGGGCCGGGCCGCGCGGGCCCGGCGCACGGGTCACGGGCCAGGTCTGCCTGATTCAACGAGCGGGCTTCTTGCATTTGCGCTTGAGGTATTCATCCATGGTGAGAACGCCGTCGCCGTTGTCGTCTTTTTTGTTGAACTTCTTTTCCGGGTTGTCCGAGTGATGCTTGACCGAAAGGTATTCCTTGAGGGTGAGCTTGCCGTCCTTGTCCGCGTCCATTGCCTTGAATTTCTCGGCCTTGTCGCCGCCCTGATCGTCCTGCCTGCCGTTATACGGGCATTTGCCCTGTCCCGCGCCGGCGCACAGCTCGTCCCTGGTCAGGTAGCCGTCCCTGTTCGCGTCCCGTTCTTTGAACATCTGCTCGGGATTGCACGGGTGCCCGGATGCCTTGAATTCGGCGAGTCCCAGCTTCCCGTCCTTGTTTGTGTCCATCTCCGTGAAATGGTCTGCGCATTTCATCTGCGGCTTCCCCTGCTTTTCCGCAGATGCGCTCGATGCCGCAGCCGCGAGCGCGGCCGATAGAATGACTGTGGTGAAAACTTTGAAAAGATTCATGAACTGCCTCCTGTATCAGATGCAAGCATTATGGATATGTAAATCCGCCGTTGTTTCATGGTATTGCCGGCGGGTAAGACTAATGGCGGATGATTATAAAAATCAACAATAAAAAATGCGCCGCCTGTCGCCCGGGTCACGGTTTCACGGCCCGTGAGGGAGTGAATCCGGCATCCCTGACGCATTGGGCGTCATATGGCACGGGATAGAACCGGTGACGGAGAGGCCCCGGCTGTGAAGCGAAGGGGAAGGCTCCGGTATGGAAGGAAGGCCCCGCATGACGGCGCCCGCGCAGGCCCCACGGCCCGTATCGTCCGTGCGGGAGACCGGGCGCTGCAGCATGTACCGTGAAATGAAGAGATTGTGCCCGGCCATGCCGAGCCTTCTCGCCCTGCGGGCGAATCCTTCCCTGTCGAATGAGGAGAGCGCCTGCCACGCCTTCATGGCGTCGCGAAAGGCGCCGCGGTTGCTTCTCTGCGCAGGGGTGTCGGGGTTGCGCGGAACCACATAGGAGCGGAAGTACGTGTTATCGTTATGCGTGTAGAACACGATGCCGCCCACGCGTCCGCTGATCGAGGTTATGGCCGGGTTCAGTATCGCGATTCCCATAATGCGCCTCCCTGCTTATTAGTCCGGAAAAGGGCGGAAAGTTGACAAAAAAATGCGGTATTACGTTATTTGGGCCGGCTTTTTATTCATCACCCTTTGCAGGAGGTTGACAGCAGGATGCTGCCGTGTCAGTTGCAAACAGGAAGATTACAAAGCCCCGCGCGGGGCCTGGCAGGGGGAACCGGTAAGACAAGCTCTGCCTGAAAACGCTTGACATTTACGTAATAAATATTTACTTTATTACGTAACAGGGGCCGGCTCATGAATACAAAACTGACGCTCAACATCGACAAAAACGTCATCGAAAAAGCGAAGACCTATGCTTCGTCCCAGAATATCAGCCTGTCGAAGCTTGTCGAGGAGTATTTAAAATCGTTGTCCAGCGGTTCCCGGGAAGAAACGTTACTCGCTCCAATTACAAAAGAGCTCGGTAATATAGTTAAAGCTAAAACAAAGATCAATTACAGGAACGCTGTCGAGGATTACCTGATCGGCAGGCGTATTAAATGAGGGACAGATTATTCATCGACTCGGACATCATTCTCGATGTCGCGCTCTCCCGTGATCCGCATTACATGTCCTCCTCTTTTATCCTGAGTTTAATTGAATTGAAAAAAATCGACGGTTTCACATCCGCTATCGTCATTTCAAATTTCTATTATATCCTGCGAAAGCTTGATTCTCATAAAACGGCGGTTGATTTCATCGCCAAACTGCGGTTGATCGTCAGGGATTACGCCCGTTCCGAGATCAAAGTTCATACTCCGGATGAATATATACAATTGAAAAATATTACAAAAGGGCGTAAGCACGGATAAGCCGGCGCGGGTGAGGGCTGATTCCCGCAGGCGCGTAGTTGTCTGACTGCGGATTTATATATGACATGACCCGAAGAAAGCTTTCCGCACTGACGGAAAAGAATCGAGGGAGATATATCATCCTCTCATTTTTACATCTATTCGCCGATATTACAGATAACGTTTCACAGGAGAATTCCTTTCAGGTCCTTTCGTTCGCTTCATTGTCCGGTATATCAGATCCGGCGCCGCCGGAAAAAACAGGAGAGATAACATGGAAAAAGACAGCCATTATTACGTGATGTATTACCTGTGCCTCGCGGCAGGTATGCCTCCCGAAAAGGCCTATGAAATTTCGTACAGCTCCCAGTATGTAGACGATTCGACCGACGGCCATACCAAAAGGCTTTATGACCGGGATTCGCGCGAGATCGGTACGTTCGAGCCCATACGCACCTCGCATAACGGGTTCGAGTCCATAGGCGCCGACGTGCAGGAAAAGATCTATTATCCCTTCCACTTCCTGCCCGGGTTCAGGGGCGAAAGCCTTGACGAGAAGATGGTGACCCGCCCCGGCGCCGAGGGGGTCCTGTTCAACGACGTGCTCGGCGAGGCGCTGAAAGGCCGGGAGGCCTGCAGGATCGGGATCGCGCTCCATGTCCTGGCGGACACCTATTCGCACTGCGATTTCTCGGGGCTCTGGGCCTGGGAAAACGACGTTCGCGGCGTTAACTACATTCCGTCGACCAGGAGATGGTTTTTCAACCTGGCAAGCAAAATCGGATGGATGCTGTTCGCGCGTAACGTCTTCGAGATAGCCCCGGCGATAGGCCATTCGCAGGCCTATACCTTCCCGGATCTGCCGTTCATGAACTGGAAGTATTCCGACTGGAAGGGGCGTCCGCATTCGGTCAGCAATTCCTTCAAGTTCAGGCAGGCGTTCGAAGACCTGTACGGGCTCCTGATAACGGAGTGCGCCGTTCAGGCCGGCGGGAAACGGCTTAAAGAACAGGCCATGCCCTTCGAAAGAATCCTGCAGGTATTGTGGAACGGCGTCAGGACGTCGGGCCGTCTCGAAAAGCGCTGCGGTTACTGGCGCAAGGCGATCATCGATCTCGCCGGCGAACGCGGACTGACAATACCCCGGACGCACCTCGAATACGATAAATCCCGCTGGGAAAGGGACGTAGTCAAAAGGATGAGAAAATGGTTCCTCCTCTCGACGCCGAAAATGAAGCTGAAGGTCACAGTCGGGGAATTCGAGAAATCCCCCTATTACCGCTTTCACGCTGCGGCCCTTGAACACAGGAAGTTCGTGGTCGGAATGATAAACAGCTGCCTCATGAAAAAGCCGAAGAAGAAAGCCGGCAGGGCTGAATCCGCCCGCGGGGCAATGGGCATACGGCAGGATATCATCGACGGAATCGAAGCCAAGAGGACGCTGGTGTATAAAAAGTAGAAAAATTCCTGTTTTTATACATTTTTTCCGATAATAAACCAAAAACACGTCATTTGGAACAGTTCCGGAACTGCGAGGCAGTATTTGCGAACGGAGTTGGACCAGGAGTAAGACTTTTTTCCCGTTGATGGGGTTCGGGTGACGTATATCGCTTTTGATATGGGGGAAAGTTTTACATGGATAAACGCAGATGGTCCCTTTATTTGATTGCCGGCCTTTTTTTATTATCCGCCGTACCGGCGCGGCTCACAGCAGCGGCCGTTGACGCCGAAATTCTTCTGGAAAACAGGAAAATCTGCCCTTATGCGGCGTACATGGAAGACCGTGACGGGTCGCTCTCGATCGACCGGGTCCTCGGAGAAGGGCTTGCCGGAAAGTGGGTCCGTTCGGAGAAAAAGTCGCTCGGTTTCGGTTTCACCTCCTCGGTATACTGGGTCCGGTTCGAAATCCGCAACAGCGGTAAAAACGACATCGACATTCTGGTGCAGCAGGAATATCCGCTGATAGACGATCTTCAGATGTGGATATATTCGGACGGGGCACCGGCCGGGAGCTACAGCACCGGGGACCTGCAATCCTTCTCGAACCGGCCTTACTACAACCGCACGTTCGTGTTTCCGGTCACCCTCAAGGCAGGGACCGGGACTTCGGTGTATCTCCGGTACAAAAGCCAGAGCTCGATGAGCATCTCGCTCGATGCATGGCGCAAGAGCGACTTCACGCGGATCAGCAGGTCTGAAGAGCTGATGCTGGTGTTTTATTACGGCATCATGCTCGCCATGGTCGTATATAACCTGTTCGTGCTGGTCTTTCTCAGGAAGAGAGAATATTTATATTACACGCTTTTCATATTCGGTTTCCTGATTTTCACCATGACGCAGAACGGGACCGCGTTTCAGTTTCTCTGGCCTTCATTTCCCTGGTTCGCCAATTTCTGCATTCCGCCCGTATTGTGCCTGACGGTTTTGTTCGCCATTCTGTTTTCCGTGACGTACCTGGACATGAAGAAATATGACCGGATTTTTTACCGGCTGCTTCTGGGGTTGGGCGCGGCGCTTGGATTGTTTTTTGTCGCCAGCCTGTTTCTGCCCTACCGGTTTTCCATGACCGGTTCAGCCGCACTGGCGCTCGTCGTCGTGGTCTGCGCCATAACGGCCGGGGTGCGCGTCGTCATGCTCGGCAACCGGAACGCCCGGCTGTATCTTCTGGCCTGCGGCATTTTTCTTCTGGGCAGCTTCATCTATCTGCTGAAGAGCTTCGGCGCGCTCCCGTCGGGCGTGGTCACTGACTGGTCGCTGCAAGGAGGCTCCGCGGCCATGGTGCTTCTTCTTTCGCTCGCCCTTGCTGAGAGGATACGGACAACCACCTCCGAGCTCGAGTTGACGAAAGTGAGGCTCGAAAGGCGCACACGGGCCCTCGAGGACATGATGGATTCGGCGAGGAAGATGTCCTCGGAGCTTTTCAGCGTGGGAACCGACCAGGAGCGCATCAGCCGCACCTTTTCTGAAATGTCCCAGGAACAGGCGAGCATGAGCGAGGAGATGAGCGCGGCTTTCGAGGAGCTGACCGCCGCGATCGAAACGATACGGTCGTCGGGCGAGAGCCAGGTCGTTGAGCGGGAACGGGTCGGTAAAATGGTCGAGGACCTGCGCGCGACGCAGCAGACGGTCATTTCGATGAGCGGAGAAGCGCTCAGGAGCGTAAACGAGATATCCCGTTCGGCCGACGAGACCGGCGGCAACATGGAGCGGATGGAGGAGGTCATTCACGTCATCGCCGAGGGCGGGCGCACGGTGCGCAACTTCATGTCGGTCATCGACGACATTACGGATAAGATCAATCTTCTGTCGCTGAACGCTTCGATCGAGGCCGCGAGGGCCGGGGAGGCCGGCAGGGGCTTCGCGGTGGTCGCCGACGAGATCGGCAAGCTCGCGACCGCAACGGTGGACAATTCCAAGGAAATATCCGGAAAGATCGGGAGCATCATCAAGGACATCGAGAGCAGTCTGAAAATCATGCAGGACACCCGCAGTTCGATCGAGAAGATTTTAAGCGGCATCGGCCTCATCAACGGCAAGGTGGAGACGGTGGCCCGTGAGATGGCGTCGCTGGGGAACGTGATCAACGGCATCGTCGGCCAGGCCGCCATGCTCGACACGATGACCAGATCAATCGCGATATCCACATCCGAACACAAGCAATCCATGGAAGAGAGCGGCAGGATGGTGCTCCGCATAGCAGAGATGGCCGCCGCCATGGCGCGGTCGACCGGCGAGATCGTGGGTTTCGCGGGACTCATGCTGAACAGGGCCAGGGACCTGGACGAGATGATACGCGAAAATGCCGGTGAAGGGAGCGGCAGCGGCGCATGACTTCCTGGCGGGCCGAAGGCGGATTCATATGACCTTCTCTTCGGCCCATCCCGGATAGTTCCAAAAAACTCTTGCCTCCTCGGGGCCCGCAGTGTATAAATAATCATCCCGGTCTTCAGGGCCGCATGATATGGGCGCCGTACCGGTAATGACGAGGAGGACTGTATGCAGTTAAGCGGCGAGGCCCGCAGCGCGGGGTCGAGGTTTACATTATATTTTCTGCTCTCCACGGAATTTTTCAGCTATTTTGTCATCATCCCCATGCTGTTTCTTTATTTCTACGTAAACCTCGATATATCGATGGAAAACCTCAAATTGCTGCTGGCAATACTCGTTGTCGTGGTTCCGGTATCGATGGCGACGACCTTTTTGAGCGATGCAATCGTGCTCGGTCCGGTCAGGAAGTACATGAAAATCGCGCTTTCGGGCGCCGCCGTGCCGGAGGATATCTTTGAGAAGGGCCGCAGGAGGTTTTTTTCGCTTACCTTTATCCATACTATCGGGTCTCTCCTGCGCTGGATAGCCGGCCTTTTGATGGCGTACATTCCCTTTACCGTTATGGCGGAACTTTCGCGAGTGCAGACCATCAACGTATGGCTGACCATGGCCATAGTCCCGCCTCTCGGCATGGTCCTTTATTTTTTCCTTACCGAAAAATTCGTCCAGCGTTACCTGAATCTCGGTTTCTTTTCAGCAAGAGTCGCCGGGGTTGAAGCCATTCATGTGAATTTTTTGCTGAGGATGGTGCTTTCGATCTGCGTCATGCTGACTTTGCCGGTAATCGCCGTGATCGGGTATTTTCTGCTGATCCTCGAAAGGGCCGGGGTGACCGGAGGCCTGGACATGGTCAAGCTTGGGTTCATCCTGGTTTTCGGCGTGATCGCGGCCGGGAGCCTGGTGTATGGACTCACCTCCTCGATCAAGGAAAAAGTAAACATGATAACCGCCTATCTTCACGACATAGGCAGGGGGGATTTCACGTCGGACAGATCGGTCATGGCCGTTGTTGACGACCTCACCATGATAAGCAGGGACGTGTATCACATGAAAGAGAGCCTGGCCGACATCATCAGGGAGATCAGGAGCAAATCGACCCAGCTGGAACGTTCGACGAACGAAATATCGGGGATTACGGGGTCATTTACCGTCGACACGCAGAACCAGGCCTCGACGGTCGAGGAGATAACCGCCACTCTCGAAGAAGTGTCGGCGGGAATGGACAATATAGCGTACAACGCGCAGGTTCAGGTGAGCGAGCTTGACGCGCTGATGGACAAGATGAACGTGCTGACCGAAGCCGCCGGCGACATCAACCGCCGGACGTCCGGGGCCCGCGCCCTCACCGAGGACATTTCAGGACAGGCTGCCAGCGGCGAGGAGGCCCTGACCAGGATGAAGGAAAGCATGGGCAGGATCGACGAAAGCTCACGGCAGATGACCTCGATAATCGGCATCATAAACGACATTTCGGACAAGATAAACCTTCTCAGCCTCAATGCGGCGATCGAAGCGGCCAGGGCCGGCGATGCCGGCAGGGGATTCGCGGTGGTCGCCGACGAGATATCGAAACTGGCGGATTCGACCGCGACGAGCGTCAAGCAGATAGGCTCACTCATCGCATCGAGCGAGAAAGAGATCGAATTCGGCCTCGGAACGGTGAACGATGTTGTGGAGAAAATCAGCACCATCACCCGCGGAGTGGGCGAGATAAACACCATGATGGAAAGCATTTCCGTTTTCATGGACCGCCATATTGAGTCCAATATCAGGCTGAACTCGGACGTCAATGGAGTGCTCAAAAAATCGGGCGAGATAGAAAACGCCATTGTCGAGCAGAAGACCGCCATGAACGAAGTGGTTTCATCGGTGAACGGGATAAACGAGCTGACGCAGAAGATAAGCACCGGCTCTGAAGACATAGCCCGCAATACGAAAGACAATCTCGACCTGACCAATACCCTCAAGGCCAGGGTTGAATCATTCGTGATCGAATAGTCGGGGATTCAGAATGATCTTGACATGATCACGCAATTAATCCGTACAATCGGGAAGCAAAGGTCAATATTCATTGTATAATAAAAGATCATCCCTCACGGTTTTTATATTGACACGGCTTTATTCATGATTTAACAAGACTAACCGGACGGTTTTTGAGATGGGCTTCGGTTCGCATACATGGTTGACATAATAATAAAAAAAAAGAACTAATCATGATCAGGAGACTTATATGAACATTTCAGCCGATACAACAGAAAACCTGGATACAGTCGATTCATCAATTGATGATGCCCTGAGAGAGAAGCTGTATTTTGACATCCCCGAGAACAAAGCGTATGACTTCAGAGGATTCAAATTTTATACGATCGATGTCAAAAATACTCCGGCGCCGAGGCTCGAGGCCGTAATAAAAAAATGCGAAGCGATCGAAAAGGCGTGCTGGATCCCCCAGGAAAATTTTTCTGAATATGCGAAGAAGAAAGACCTTTTAACGTACATCATGAAAGAGGGTAAAATAATCGGGTTCCAGATCGCATCCTACTGGGTTCTCGGGCAGAATTTCATATTTGACCTCGACGAAACCATGGTTTTAAAGGAGTACCGCGGAAACGGCCTCGCGTTTGCGGTTTCAGCGGTGACGTGCCGCACCTGTTATCTCAAGGTTCTCGTGACGAAGCACATCAAAAAAATGATTTTCATCGGCCTCACTCCCAATCTGAGGCTCGTCAATGTCATGGACAGGATGCGTCATATAATCCGCCTGCTTGATACGACGTTCAATCCCTCGCCGAATTTGATGAAGATTCATGATTACATTCTCGAGAAAAAGGACGCATCGCTGGTCGAGGATAGCCATCCGTTTTTTTTGAAGAGCGTGTTTCCCGGATCGCTGAAACCGTGTGATCATACCCACAGGACGTCGGAAAGGATAAAGAAGATGCTGCCGCCAGGCCTCGATTTCAACGGCAGGGGGGATGCGTTTTTACTTCTCGCCAGTTTCGGCAAATACTACATGTGGCCGTTTCATGTCGCCCTTCTGCTCAAGTCCCTGGGAATACGGATTGTAACGGACCGGAAACTGGGCCTTCTCGGAAAGGAAAAAATCGATCATGTGAACAGGTATTTCGCCCTGGATGAAAATCTGAATGACCTTTCCGGTTTAACTTGATTTTGGCGAGAGTGGCAGTATCCCCGTCATGTTGATTAGAGTCCGTATAATCGCAGTTATGGTTTTATTTCTGGCTCTCATTTCAACTGCCTTCATCTATGCACAGGAACCGGGTGCGGACCCGCAGGTTACAGCGGAAAGATCTGAAGATGCAGCCCGGCAGATCACGGAAGTGAAAACAGGCAGGAAGGCCGCATGCGCGTTTTTTTCACTGGACGAGCTTAAGAAGAAAGCTGCCGATGATAAAAAAATATTCTTTTCGCTCGCCGCCGGCCTCCAGAGCAACATGGGCAATACTGATTCTTTCAGCGTCAACGGATCAACCTCATTCAGATACGACAACGGTTACACGTCGCTTATTCTCTCCTACGAGACGTTTTACGGGGAAAACGATTCGATCGTTATTGAGCACAGGGGACTGGGAATCGTCAACCTCGACCATTTTGTGCATCCCAGGGTGGAAATATTCGCCTTTTCATCGGCGGAATATAACGAAATGAGCGGGCTTTCTTTCAGGAACAACTCGGGAGCCGGTGCAAAGATTGTTTTTTTCAGGAACCGATATCTGCTGACTGACCTGAGCGGAGCGCCGATATATCAGTACGAAAAATATTCATCCCGGGCCGAGAGCCATGAGGCCAGGGCCTCGCTGAGATTCAGGCTTAAAATCACGCCCCTCGACTGGCTGCTTTTACAGTTCACGGCATTTTATATCCCCACTTTTTACAATGGCGAAGATTATCGTTTCAATATCGATTCTTTCGCCCAGATAAGGATAACCTCGTTTTCCATTCCAGGAATCAGGGAAACTGAAACCGGGTGCGGCAAAAGCGGTCTGTATTTTATCGGTGGATACAGACGCGATTTCAACAATGACGCCCCCCGCGGCACTGAAAAGACTGACCACTTGGTGTACCTTAAAGTCTCCCTCATGATTTGATGTTACCACTTTAAATTACATTTTTTTTATTAATTAACCGATTTTTTACTTATATAAACACGCTTCGAGCCTTAATAAAAAAGGTTGCAATATTGTTATTTTCCTTTCAACTTATTAGATATACATCATTAGTAGTGCTGAGAGGGGACATCGCCTTATTACCCTGCTGTTCTGAACGGTGATGCCTGTTTGTCAAACATCCAACAGGCGGAATCCTTCCACCGCTAACTGACCGCTGATGCTTTTATTCAAATACGGCAAAAATCTGTGTTTACGGTATCTG
>JAKLIV010000106.1 GCA_022709405.1 Spirochaetota bacterium | reverse complement strand
GAGGCTCAAGAACGAGAAGAACGTGACCGGTTACGGGGTCGAGTTGTCCGAACAGAGCGTGAGCCAGTGCCTCGAGCGCGGCGTTTACTGCTACCAGGGCGACATTGACGAAGGGCTCTCAGACTACAAGGACAACTCCTTCGACTACGTCATCCTCTCCCAGACCCTGCAGAGCACCAAGAGGCCCGACTTCGTCATTCACGAGGTGCTGCGCATCGGCAAAAACACCATCATAAGCTTTCCGAACTTCGCGTACTACGTCACCCGCGTACAGCTCCTGTGCAGGGGAACGATGCCGAAAAACAGGCTCCTGCCCTACGAGTGGTACGAGACGCCGAACATCCACCTGATCACGGTAAAGGACTTCAGGGTTTTCTGCGAGCGGAGGCGTTACCCCGTCAAGAAAGAGATGCATTTCAGCGTGACCGATTCGGGCGGGATCGTCGTAGTCAGGACGCTGGCCAACATCCGGGCGCAGTACGGTTTTTTCGTTCTCGACGGCGAAGGCGTCACCGGGGATTCTCCGCGCGCGTGAAAGCCGTTCATTTCTTCCATCTTTCGATGGCCGCGAGCCCCGCGGCAATTCCCGAACGGTAGTCCTCTTCGAGGGCGGATTTGTCCTGCGACGTTCTGCCTGTTTTCATGTTTTCGGGCGGGTTGATCTCGATGATGTCGGCGTCCGCCGGCGGGCGACGTATCATGGCGACCGAATCCATGTACCGGCCCGGCTTTTCGATCATGGCCCTCCTGAGCCCCGGCCTGCCGAGCGCGGCCAGCGACAGGAGAAGGGTCTCGATGTCCTTTTTCTTGACATATCCGAATCCGCGCGAGCGCACGACCATGATTTTTCTTGCTCCCATTTCATACGCCCTGGCGACCGGAATGGGATCGGCGACGCCGCCGTCGACCGCATTGTTTCCTCCGGCGCGTACCGGGCCCCGGTAGAGCAGCGGCACCGCGCTCGAAGCTTTCATGTGATCATACATGGTCTCCTTCACCGCGTCGAGGTACATCGGCGATCCGCTTTCGGCGTCTGTCGCCACGATCAGGAATCGCGCCTTTTTCTTTTTCAGGCGCCGCTCGGCAGCAGCCGCGTCCATGGGATCAACGGCCTCAAGCGTGTTCCAAAGCCAGTCCAGATCCATCCAGTGGCCGCCGCTCAGGAACCTGCGAGGCGAGATGAACCGCGGATCGGTCATGGGTCCGGTATAGACGCGGTAGTTCCTCCGGTGCTGGCCCGCGAGGTGAGAGCCGAGATTGCATGACCCGGCCGAGACCCCGATGTAGAGGTCAAACGGGTCGAATTTCCGCTCGAGAAAGGCGTCGAGCACGCCGGCGGAGAATATCCCCCTCATCCCCCCGCCTTCGACGACCAGCGCGTTTTTCATGGCAAGTCCCGTCCTTTCGCGTTTAAGCTGATTGTAAAATGTATTACTCACTGCTTCCGAACGTAAAGCACATTTTATCGGCGTCATCAAGGGCGGCATGCCCGGTTCGGGAAACCGACAGCGCCGTTGGGCGCGGCGGCCATGCGCCTGAGGCTTACATGTCGAGACCCGAATTCTTCTTGCATGCGGATGTTTTTTGGCATATAATTGTCAATATAGTGCGGTTTCGGGATTGGAAAATCACAAGAAAAGACTGATGCTGGTCGAGGATTCGGTCGTCGACCTCAGGTATCTCCAGGTCCTCCTGGAAGAGATGGGATATGTTGTCGCCTGCACCGCGATGTCAGGCGAGAATGCCATTGACCTTGCCATGGCCGAAAGGCCGGACCTCATTGTCATGGACATCCTTCTTGAAGGCGAGATTTCCGGTATCGAGGCGGCGGCGAAAATAAGAAAAAAGCTGGATGTTCCCGTCGTCTTCGCCACCGCGCTTTCTGACAGGCAGACCCTCGACGGGATACCGATCGACGACCTGTATGGGTATCTTATCAAGCCCTACAACAAAAAGAACCTTTTCGCCTCAATCGAGATCGCATTCAAGAGAAGCGAGTACGAAAAAGAGCGAATCGAGCTGAACGGCCAGCTTGAACAGAAAGTCATCGACCTGAAGGCGGCCAACGAGATCATAACCCTGTCCGAAGAAAAGTACCGCGTCCTCGTCGAGGGGTCCGAAGACATTATTTTTTCCCTCGACGGCAAATGGAATTTCCTGACGGCGAACGCCTCGATGAAGCGGCACCTGAATTACCCGCTCGAAAGGATACAGCGAATGAACTTCATGGACATCGTTTACGGCGACGATGAATCCACCACGAGGCAGATGGTCCAGGAAATCCTGAGGCAGTTCTCCGAGGGCCGGAAAACAGTGCAGTTCAAGGCCGAATTCAAATGTCTCTACCGGTCCGAGCCGATCGAGCTGCAGGTAAAGCTGGAATACCTCAACAGCGAAGACCGGAACGAGGTGCTGGGCAAGGCATCACGCATGACCGAGGACGCTCTCCTGAACCATTTCGTCGGCGAAAAGCAGCAGTATGAGATCGGCAATTACCTGATAACCGCAGAGGAAGTGAGCTTCAGGATCACGAGAAACCTGGTGCGCTACATGGATGTCAGGGAGGTGAACAACCTGAGGATAGCTCTCAGGGAGATAATAATCAATTCGATCGAGCACGGGAACCTGAACATCTCGTTCGAAGAAAAAAGCGACGCCCTGGTTTCCGACAGATATTTTTCGTTTCTTTCGCAGAGGCAGAAAGATGAAAAGTACGCTTCGAGAAAGGTGTTCATCGAATATGAGGCCGACAGTTCGGGCGTCCAGTATTTCATCAGGGACCAGGGCGACGGCTTCGATTACCGATCCATTGTCGAGATGCAGGGGGTCACGGCCGACGGCAGGATCATCCCCCACGGGCGGGGAATACTCATGGCCCAGGACATATTTGACAGCATTGAATATAACGAAAAGGGGAACGAGGTGACCCTGGTGAAAAAATTTTCTGCAGGGTGACGCGTAAAGAGTCATTTTGAAAAAATTAGTATCTTTTTTTTTATTGCTGCTGTATTTTGTACCCGCTTTGTTCATAATGCCATAGCCGACGCATCGTTTGTTGTATCAACATGATCAACATCCATGAACGCATCTTTCTTATGGAGATTCAATGAGCTGGTATTACCCACTCAGCGCCCTGGTCAACGGGATTCTAAGCCTGGTTTTTTCGGTTTACGGGCTGTCCATCAATAATAAAAAACCCCTGAACAGGGTCTTCAGCCTGTTCGCATTCTCGGTGGCCCTCTGGAACATCCCTTATTTCATCTGGCAGATGTCCGACACGAAGGAAACGGCCCTTTTATGGGTGCGCGTGGTGATGATGGGGGCGATCCTGATACCGGTCGCTTTTTTCCATTTTGTCACGGTCTTTCTGAAACTGAACGAATCCAAAAAGAAGGAGATCATCCTGGTTTACGCCCTGAGCGGCGTTTTCGCCGTTTCGAACCTCACCCCGCTGTATATCAGGGACGTGAGACAGAAGCTTTTTTTCCCGTACTGGCCCGATCCCGGCTACCTGTTTCATTTTCACATAATCTTTTTTATCGTATGCATCGTCTATTCGCTTTCCCTGCTGGTCCGTCACTACAGGTTTCTGTCAGGTACGGTGCGCAACCAGGTCCGGTACATTTTCATAAGCTCGATCATCGGCTTTACCGGGGGGATGACGAATTATTTTCTCTGGTATGACATTCCCATCCCGCCGTTCGGTCATTGCCTGGTGGCCCTGTATGTCGTCCTTATCGGAATCGCGATAGTCAAGTACCGGATGCTCGACATAACCATCGCGATCAGGCGGGCGGCCATTTTTACCGGCGTTTATTTCGCATGTTTTTCCATTCCCATCGCCGTGGGGGTTTTTCTCGAACCCTATGTCTACGCGTTTTTCGGGCCGCGCTGGTGGATCGGCTTTTTCATCGCCGGCGGCACCCTGAGCTACATGGCCGCAATAATCTACAATTACTTCAAGGACAGGGAGGACGTCCGCATCCAGCAGGAGCAGAGGCAGTATCACGCCTATCTGAGAGACGCTTCGAGCGACATGGTGTATATAAGGAACATGAAGGACCTCAGGGAGAACCTGGTCAACATTCTTCATGCCGGCCTGCATATCGCGAGGGTGTTTCTCTACCTTTCTAACGACGAGAAAAACGCTTTCGAGCTCCAGGTGCCCCATAACGATTCGCCCGACAAGGATCGCACGGAGCAGCTCTTCGGTAAGGACAATCCTCTTGCAGCGCTGCTTTCTGAAGAGAAGAGGGCCGTTTTTATCGACGACATCATGGCGTATATCGATTCCGGCAAAAAGGAATACCAGCAGGTGGCGGTTCTTCTGGCCCACTCCAGAATTGAACTGGTTGTCCCTATATTCATCAAGAGCGTTCTTACGGGTTTCATTCTCCTCGGAGAGAAGAGGAAGGGGCGCCATTACAACGAGGACGACGTCAACCTGCTGCTGACGTTTTCGAACCAGACCGCGCTCGCGATCAGCAACATCAGGGCCCAGGAGGCGCTGATGGAAAGCGAGCGGAAATATTACGACCTGATCCAGTCGCTTCCCGAGGTGATTTTCGAGCTCGACATGGACGGCAATTTCACCTACATAAACGACAGGGCGACCGAACTGCTCGGTTTTTCCAGGCAGGAATTTCTGTCGATGAATTCACTTGACCTGGTTGTCGAGCTGGACCGCGCAAGGGCAAAAAGGGGTTTCGACAAGACCCTGCTCGGTTCGCTTTCGGGAGGCAGGGAATTCACCCTCAAGAAAAAAGACGGGACCACGCTTGCAGCCAACCTTTACACGAGAAACGTGTATCATTACGGCGAGATCGCGGGCATCAGCGGGCTCGCGGTCGATCTTACCGAGATCAAGAAGGCCAGGGCCGCGCTCCAGGAAAGCGAGGAAAAATTCCGGACCATGATCGAGCGCAGCTCCGAGATGATCACCATAGTCGATCCGGTGGGGATCATTCAGTACCAGAGCCAGTCTTCAGAGAGGATCGTGGGCTACAAGCCAGATGACGTCATGGGCAAGGACCTCCTCGAGTTCATACACCCCGACGACACAAAAAGCGTCACACACGTTTTTACCGATACTCTTAAAATGAGCAGGCTCCATTTCCTGATCGAATACCGGTTCAGACACAAAGACGGTTCATGGCGCTATCTCGAATCAACCGGCACGAACATGGCCAACAACAGGCTGATAAGGGGAGTTATCATCAACACGAGGGACGTCACCCAGCGAAAGGACGCCGAGAGCATCATCCAGAAAAGGGAGGAGCGCTACCGCTCCCTTTACAACAACGCGCTGGTGGCCATGCTCACCACCGATCTGGACACCCGCACCGTGATAACCTCGAACGACGTTGGCCACAAGATTTTCGGATATGAAAAGAAGGGGGATTTCATCGGGATATCGTTTTTTCAGCTCTTTGTAGACTCGGGCGAACGCGAGAGCCTTTTCAGGGAGCTTAAGAAAGAGGGCAGAATATACAACAGGGAGATACGCTTCAAGAAGCAGGACGGTTCCGTGTTCTGGGCCGCAATCTCGCAGAGGGCCGATCCCGAAAAGGAAGTGGTCGAGACGGTTCTGGTCGACATCACCAAAAGGAAAATAGCCGAGCAGCAGGCCCACAACCTGACGTTCTACGACCAGCTCACCGGACTCGCCAACAGGGAAACCCTGCTCGGCCACATCAAATCAGAAGCGATGCAGATGTCGGGACGCAACCAGGAGAACATCTTTGCGGTTCTGTGCCTGGGCATCGACAGGCTGACCGACATCAACACTGTTTACGGAAGGAGCGCAGGCGACCGGATACTCATCGAGATAGCGAACGTTCTCAAGAACACCTTCAGCGAGAACTGCCTGGTCTCGCGTTTCGAGGGCGACAAGTTCGCCATATGCTTTTCGAAAATGAAGCCGCAGGAGGACTTCATCAGGGGCATCGTGAAGAAGGCTTCAGATTCCATCTCGACTCATTCGTTTTCCGTGGACGACAATATCATCAATATAACGGCCAGTATCGGCGTGAGCATCTATCCCAACGACGGCAAGGACCCTGAGGAAATCGTCAAGAACAGCGAGGCGGCCATGTACATGGCCAAGGAGCAGGGAGAGAATTCGTTCAGCCTTTTCGACACAAGAATGTACTCCGACATGCTCGCGCGCATACAGCTCGAACGGGAGCTTCAGGATGCGATCGACAAATCAGAATTCTACGCATATTACCAGCCCAAGGTGAATTCGGGCGGCAGGATAATGGGGGTTGAGTCGCTGATCCGCTGGAAATCCCCCAGGCGGGGCATGGTGTGGCCCGGGGAATTCATCCCGCTGATCGAGAAAAACGGGATGATCCACGACATCGGGGCATTCATCCTTCGCAAGTCCCTGGACCAGGCCCGGGATCTCAGGGAAAAGGGCCACAGCGACCTGATGATGGCGGTCAACCTTTCTCCAATCCAGTTCAGTCATCCTGAAATCATCAGGGTCATCGAGGAGATCATTATCCAGTCGGGATTCGATCCCTACCGGCTCGAGCTCGAGATAACCGAGAGCAGCATCATGAAGGACGAGCAGGATTCCATCTACAAGCTCAGCCAGCTCCATGACATGGGCATATCCATAGCGATAGACGATTTCGGGACCGGATATTCATCGCTCAGCAAGCTCAGGGACTATCCCATCGACACGCTCAAGATCGACAAGAGCTTCGTCGAGAACCTTCCCCTGAACAGAAAATCCGCCGCGCTCGCCTCGTCGATCATCGACCTCGCTCACAACCTGGGATTCAATGTGGTTGCCGAAGGCGTCGAGACCAGGGAGCAGATCGATTTTCTCGTCCAGCACGGATGCGATTATTTCCAGGGCAATTATTACAGCAAGCCGCTGCCTTACAGCGAGCTGGCGTCAAGGGTCGCCGAAAACCGGAAAAATCATTCAGCCGGATCGCACTGACCCGGAGCCACTTCACCGATCATTTTCTTCAGTTCGCCCATTTCATGAATAACCCTGCACCCGGGAGGTAGCGAGCGCATGAAAATCCTGCCGTATCCCTTGCTGACGATCCGCGGGTCCAATATCGCCACGACGCCGCGGTCCTTTTTGCTGCGTATGAGCCTGCCCACTCCCTGCCTGAACCTGATGACGGCCTCGGGAACCTGCAGCGCGCCGAAAGAGTTTTTGCCGCTCTGCTCGACCTTTTCCATGCGGGCCTCGACCGGCGGCGAATCGGGCGCGGCGAACGGGAGCCGCATCATGATGACACCCCTGAGTATGTCGCCGGGAAGGTCTATCCCCTGCCAGAACGAATGGGTGCCCATGAGTATCGAGTTGCCGTCCTTGACATAGAGCTCGACCGCCTGGGAGGGGGGCATCTCGTCCTGGGAATAGATGGGTATCGAGACCATTCTCCTGAGCAGTTCCTTGACCTCTCCGAGCATTTTGTACGAGGTGAACAGCAGAAGGCAGTTTCCTCCGAGCCCGCCGATAATTTCGGCAGCGGCCCGCGCGGCGCGCGCCGGGAATTCGGGAGATTCCGGGGCGGGCATGTCGGCGCCGATGTAGACGAGCATCTGGGACCGGTAATCGAACGAAGAGCCGAGCGAGAGCGACCCGAATCTTCCCGACGCGCCGAGGCGGCCGGCCATGTACGAAAAATCGCCGTTGACCGACAGTGTGGCCGAAACGAAAATGCACGATTCGTGGCAGTCGATCACTTCCCTGCCCATGATCTTTGCGACGTCGATCGGCTGGGACCTTGCCGTAATATCGCCCGCCAGGCCGGCCCTGTCGGACTCGAGCCAGTACACGTGGTTTTCCCTTGAGTGGTGCACCGCCGCGCTCAGCGCCTCGAGGTAGAGGAAGAGCTTTCCCCGGGCGATGTCGAATTCCATCCTGAGCGACTCTTCGCCCGAGAAATCGTCCTCGTTCTCCCTCATCAGAAGCATGAAATTTTTTATCGCGTTGACCAGGTCGGCGCCCGAACCGAGCGGCTCCCTGACCCGCAGGGTGGTTTTTTTCCCTATCATTGGCCGGAGCCCTTCGTAGAACGCCGATGCCTCGCTGATTATTTCTTTTGCCTGTTCCGCGGCGAGCTCCCTGTTTTTCTTTTTTTCGATGCTCGAGAGGAGGACGTTCTTTTTTCTCGGACGGTAGAAGAGGCCCATGATCTCCATGAGCTGGTCATACCCCGCTGTGGTGCCGAGCTGGGCTGAGGCGATCTCCTCGAGCGAATGGGCCTCGTCGAAGATAACGATCTCTGTCTCCGGGAGGTATGTCCTTTCCATCGCGATGTTGGTGAAAAAGAGGTAGTGGTTCATCACCAGCAGGGTCGACCGGGTCCATTCCTTTCTCGCCATCTGGTACGGGCACATCGAGGCGAATGCGCAGCGGTACGAGGAACAGGTCTCGCCGTCGCGGCAGATTTCGTTCCAGAGCCGCTGCGGGGCCGTGACATCGAGCCTGGTGAAAATTATGCCGGCCGAAAACATCCGGCCGATATCACCAGAAACCCTGATTTCCTCAGGAGAGAATCTTCCCCTCCTGAGGGCGAGCTCGAACCTTTTTCTGCATGGATAGTTCGATCCCCCCAGGCAGAGCGAGTAGGAAAAATCGGCGTTGAAATGTTCCCTGACAAGCTTCTGTACGGCGGGCAGGTCCTTCTGGAAAAGCTGCTTCTGAAGCGCCCTGGTCTCGGTGGTCAGCGTGATTTTTTTTTCGTTCTCGATCGCGTACAGGACCGCCGGTACGAGGTATGCCAGCGTTTTGCCCGTGCCGGTCCCCGCCTCTATGAATGCGTGCTCCCTTTCACTGAGCCTTTCCGATATGTACTCCGACATCGCGAGCTGCTCGTCCCGGTATTCGCAGGAGCCGAGCACATCGCCCAGGAGCCCGTTTTCGCCGAATATTCTTTTCATTCAGTCACTATGCGGGAACCGCCCGCTCCCTTTATCACGTGGATTATTGACGGTATCCGGTTTTTCAGCTCGCCGACATGGGATATTATCCCGACCATCCTGTCGCCGCGGATGTCGTCGAGGATGCCCAGGGCCCGGTCGAGCGCCGAATCGTCGAGGGAGCCGAATCCCTCGTCGATGAAGATCGCGTCGAGCTCCACCCCGCCCGACCTCGACTGGATCACGTCTGCAAGCCCCAGGGCCAGCGCTATCGAGGCCATGAATTTTTCGCCGCCGGAGAGCGACTTCACGCTCCTCTTCTGGCCGGTGAACGAGTCGATCACGTCGAGGTCGAGGCCGGCCTCCCGGTTGCCGTGCGATATCTCCTCGTTGAGCACGAGGGTGTAGCGCTCTTCGCTCATCGAGTGGAGCCGCGCAGAGGCGTGCCGCGCGACCTCCTCGAGATATGCACCGAGCACGAAGTTCTGGAAGGTGAGGTTTTTCGGGTTCCTGCCGTTCAGGTCGTTCGACAGGGCGGCGAGTGATTCGGTCTCGCGCAGGAGCCTGTCGATGGTTCCGGTCAGTGAATCGTAACGCTCCTTGCGCGACTTCAGTTCGTGAATCCTGATACGTTCGTCGCCCGCCTTCTTTTCGATCTCCGCGGCCGATTTCGAAAGCTCCGCATGGCGCTTTTCAATGGATGCAGTGTCGGGCCTCTGTTTGCCCGCAGTTTTTTTCATCAGGAATTCAAGGGCCTTCTCGGCGGATTTTTTTTCTTCCTGGAATTCCCTCACGGTTTTTTCGAGTGTGAGTATGGCGCTTTTTTCGAGGCAGGCATTCCTCGCTTCATCGGGCGATGCGAAACCCCTCGCGGCCGCTTCTGCCGATATCTGGCCGTCCAGCCCGCTCTTTTTGAGTTCGAGTGATTCGAGGGATTCCCTGAGCGAATCGAGCCTGCGCGAGGCGCCTTCGATGCCGAGCTCCTTATCCTTTTTTTCTTTTATGATGCCGTCTATTTTCTCTTTTTTGGCCGCGATCTCTTTCTTGTGGCGTTCGACCGACGCCGAAAGCTTTTCCGGATCGCCGCATTCGCGGGAAAGAGAATCGATCTCGTTGCGCAGGGTGTCCCTTGCGACAAGCGCGCTTCGCATGTCGGAGGAGCTCTTTTCTATATCAGCCGAGAGGCTCGCCGCCTCGTCCTCTATTCCGGCGTACCGCTTTTTTTCCGCGGCCAGCCCGGCCCGCATCGTCTCGAGGGATTTTATTTTTTCTTCAAGGGATTTTTTCTTCTCCGATATCCCGGCCAGGGTTTCACCGTCTCCCGACAGCGCCGTTATTTCGGCCCGGAGTGCGGCGAGAATCGCCGAGTGGTTGGCCGCCCTTTCGGCGAGGCCCGCAATTGCCTTTTCGGCCGCGCTTATGACGGATGACAGGGACGCCAGGCGCCCGCTCTCGTCCGGCGAGAAAGATTCCCCGCGCGCGGGGAGCGGGTGTTCGGTAGAGCCGCACACCGGGCAGGGCTCGCCCTTTTTGAGCATGTGCGCGAGGCCCGCGGCAGTTGAGGCGTCCCTGCGCCTCGCGAGCCCGGCCTCTTCCTCTTTCAGAAGGGCGAGCCTCTCCTCGTGTTCCCGCATTTCGGTTCTGGAGCGTGATATCACCTGGGCCGCCTTTTCTGCTTCGGCGTTTTTTGCCGAGGCTGCTGAAATGTCGGCGCAACGCATGGAAACATCCGCCAGCTCCCTGACGATTTCCTCGTAGGGGAGGAGTTTTTTTTCGGCCTGGTCGATTTCGGCCCTGAGCGTGTTTTTGGCGGACACCGTTTTTTCGAGTTTCTTTTTGAGGACATTGATTTTATCGGCGGCTTGCGAGCAGGATTCTTCGAGTTTCTTCAACTCGGTCTTTTTATCGGAAAGGGTTTTCGCCCTGGGTAAAAGCGAGTTGATCCTTCCAGTCTCCTCGGTAAGCTTCGCAATCTCGCTTTCGAGCCCGGGGATGGCCGCCTCCTTTCCGGCGACGAGCGCGAGCGCCGCTTTCTCGCTTTCGATGAACTTCTCCGCAGCCGATATTTTTCCTTTCACCGAAACGATTTCATCCATGACTTCGGCCCGCGCGTTGATGACGGGCATGATCTCGAGCGCCTCCCTCGCCGCCGAGGCCCTTCGTCCGGCTTCGGCGATTTCGCCGCTTTTTTCGGCCATTTGTTTCAGGGCGGCGGCGTTTCTGTCGAGCTCGATGAAGTCGCTTTCGGTTTCTCGAGCGCTGGCCAGCGCCTCAGTCGCGGACGACATGTCCTGTCTGGCGCGCGAGAGAAGTGTTTCGGTCGCCGAAAGCCCCTCTGTCAGGTCCGAGAGCGCGGCATCGTAGGCTGCCGGGTCGAATTCTGCCGCGAGACTTTCCCGCGCGGCCGCGGTCATGTCTGCCTCCTTCTTGCGGTCGAGGTACCTGGCCTTGATTATCCGCCCGATCTCCTCGTGGCGACTGGTGGGAAAGAGCTTTTCGAGCAGCCTGGTCTTGTCCTTGGTGTCGGCGACCAGAAATTTCTGGAACTCGCCCTGCGGCAGAAGCACGATCTTGGAAAACTCGTCGGCGGTCAGTCTGAGCATCTCCTCGATGCAGTCGTTTATCTCGGTCAGCTTTCCCGGAACCGGCTTCCACGACGATCCTTCCATCCGGTAGAGCGCTGCGGTCGGGGGACTGGGTGTCTTGAGTTCCCTGCCGCCGGCGGTCTTCCTGGCGAATTGCGGCTGGCGGATTATTTTGAATCTGCGGCCGCCAGTGGTGAAGACAAGCTCGACCGAAGGCGCGGCGTTTTCGTCCATGTAATCCGACACGATGCTTTTCGGGTCGCGGGTGCCGGGGAGCTTGCCGTAGAGGGCGAACATGAGCGCGTCGAAGACGGTCGTTTTACCGGACCCGGTCTTGCCGGTTATGAGAAAGATTTCGGCCAGGGACTCGAACGAAATCCGCTGCGTTTCCCTGAACGGGCCGAAGGAGGTTATGGTCAGGCTGACCGGTCTCATTCGACTGTCTTCTCCGCGCAGATCTGCCTGAACATGTTCATTTCATCGGCCGACGGGTTTTCGGCGTACAGGTATTGCTTGAACGAGATGAAATCGTCCTCCAGGCTCCTTTCTGCGGTAAAGGCGTCGATCATTCTCTCGGAAAAAACCGACTCCGGAGAGGACTGGCGCACCGACAGGATGAAGGGGAAGCGCCGCCTGAGCAGGGCAAGGGGATTCGTCACGAGCCCGGGGTCGGTGAGCTCGGCCTCGCAGTAGCAGTCCTGCGCGGCGTCGAACTCGCGGCCTGCAAGCAGGTCTGCGAGCTTTCCGCGGATGCGGGCCATGTCCCGCAGGGGATTTATCGCAATCCGCTCGACCCCGGCCGAGCCGGGTTTTATGTCCACGGAAAGGACGCACTTGGCGTCCCCGGCCTCGGAAAAGGAATACTTCAGCAAAGAGCCCGAGTACCATGCTGATTCGCTTATTTTTTGCGGCCGGTGCAGGTGCCCCAGGGCCGCGTAATCGAAGCGGGCGAAAAGTGACGGGTCGACCAGGCCCGATGCGCCGATGAATTTTCTCTCTGAATCCGACGGAGAGCCCCCGGTCGTAAAGAGATGGGCGACCAGGATGTCTATGGTGCGTTCGCCGTCTCCGGGGCCCATGCGGTCTATGGCAGTCCTGACCGCGGCTTCGTGGGTGAATTTCACCTCTTCCCCGGCTTCGCCGGTAAAGGCATGCGGTTCGAGATAGGGGAGCATGAACACCCGGGCGCCGACCTCTCCGCCGAGAACGAGCGGCTGCGCGGATCTTTGCGGGTCGCCCTGGATGAAAACATTCGATACCTTAAGCAGGTCGGAACAGAAGGAAAGCCTGGCCGCGCTGTCGTGGTTTCCGGGGATAATGATCACGGGCATTGCGGAGAACGATCTCATTTCGGACAGGAACCAGCCGAACAGTCCGACACCCTCCACGGAGGGGATGCTCCGGTCGAAAACGTCTCCGGCGACGACAAGGGCGTCATGACGGTTTTCCTTCATGATGAGAAGGATCTGCCCGAGCGCATGTCTCTGGTCCTCGATAAGGGACTTTTCGTGCAGGAGCCTTCCCAGGTGCCAGTCGGATGTGTGTAATATTTTCATGGCTCAGTTTATGTCACCTTATGCGGATGAAAAGTGGAAATCAATAAATTTTTTTATGTTTAATCCGCGCCATGGCCAATACCCGTAATTTGTAATACACTTGCTGCAATAGTCATTTGTCATTCCGGCCGTAGCGTAGCGAAGAGCCGGAATCCATCTTCAATCCATAGACATGTAAGAGTCATGATGGATTCCCGCTTTCGCGGGAATGACGGTCGCCCATCATCCACGCTGGAGTCTGTGGCCGGGAAACGGATACGGAAATAGCCATCTTCGTATTCCATAATTCTACGTAGTTTACAACAAATCTAATGAGCGGGACAGGTGCGGCAGGTTTGGCCAGTGGAGAAAAGATATTGACGTAATCCGGTTTCCCGGCCATGCTTCTGACATGCGCTGCACGGCATAAAAATCGACGGCTGGAATTCATGGCAAAAACCGCATACCTCTATGACGGAATCTATCTCGAGCACGATACGGGGCCGTTTCATCCGGAGACTCCTGACCGCCTCAGGGCCATCAACGAGAAGCTCAGGAAGTCGCCCTTTTACCGCGACCTGGTGAAGGTGTCGCCGAAAAAACCCGACATGAAATACATCGAGATGGTCCATTCACGGGATTACATCGCTTCAGTGAAACAGGACATCGAGTCGGGCCGGCCCTCGCTGGATTGGGGCGACACCGCTGTATGCACGCGTTCCTACGAGGTGGCCCTCATGGCGGTCGGGGGCTGCCTGAGGGCGTGCGATACCGTGATCAAGGGCGATGCGGTCTGCGCCTTCTGCGCTGTCCGGCCGCCCGGGCACCATGCCGAACGCAGCTCCGCGGCCGGTTTCTGCATATTCAACAACATCGCGATAACGGCGAAGTACCTGCAGACGAGGCACGGGCTGGACCGGGTCGCGATAGTCGACTGGGACGTGCACCATGGAAACGGGACCCAGCACACGTTCGAATCCGATGAATCGGTCCTGTATGTCAGCCTGCACCAGTACCCGCATTACCCGGGAACGGGCTCGTCGTCCGAACGGGGAAGGGGCATGGGCCAGGGATACACCTTGAATGTGCCGATGGCCGCGGGCAGCGGCGACAGGGAATACGAAACCGCTTTCGAAGAACGGATCTGTCCGGCGATCGAGAAATTCTCTCCGCAGATGATTCTCGTGTCGGCCGGGTTCGACGCGCACCGCGCCGACCAGCTTTCATCCATCAGGCTTTCGACCGATGCCTATGCCGGGTTTACGAAAAAACTGATGCAAACAGCGTCGAAATGCTGCGACGGCAGAATCATCGCAGTGCTTGAAGGGGGATACAATCTTGACGCGCTGAGCAACAGCGTCGCTGCGGTCGTCGGCGCCTTTGTCGAAGGATAGTGGAGGTCGTTTCATGCATGTTTTTTCGGTGAAAACGAGCGCGCACGAGGAGCTTCTCGACATCACCTCCCGGGTCGAGGCCGCTGTCAGGGAAAGCGGGATAATGGACGGCATATGCTGCGTGTACACGCCGCATACAACGGCCGCGATAACGATCAATGAAAATGCGGACCCCGATGTCCGCAGAGATCTGCTGAAGGGGTTGCGCCACCTCGGCCTGGAGAGCGTGTCGTTCGATCATGCGGAAGGGAACTCTCCCTCGCACGTCAAGTCGAGCCTTGTCGGGT
>JAKLIV010000105.1 GCA_022709405.1 Spirochaetota bacterium | reverse complement strand
GCATCATCACGCCGGGAAACGATTTCAGGGTGTTCAGCGCGTACGGCATCACGTTCGGCGTCCTGATCTGCGCGGACGTCTTCCACGACGGCAGTTTTCTGTTCATGAAAAATTCCGGCGCAAAAATAGTTTTTTCGCCGACTTTCTCGCTAATCAAGAGCGAAACCGTCGAAGAAAAGTACGCCAGGGACAACGATATATACGTTCGCGGAGCTAAACTTGCGGATGCGGTGATAGTCAAGGTGTGCGGGGTAAGGTCGGATTACAAACCCTATCTGCAGGCCCGCAGCCTCATTGCCTCGCCCGAGGGGATACTCTACCGTGTTCTTCCCGATCAGGAACACCGCAGCATGATCATCCGCCAAAAGATCGTCCTTGAATGAAAGCCGACACATCAAAATCCGCATAACGTTAAACATTATCACTGGTAACTCGAAATTTGATGAAAAAATTACGATAAAAGGCATTGACGAACAACATGATTATCCAGTATATTATTATATGACTCACTTCTAAAAATTAAATCTTTCAGTAATTGTTCTCATAATGATAAAAAAGTACACGACCGGGCTTCGGGGCACCATATTACGGTATGTAAGCCTGACTGCAATCATTCCCCTACTCATCATACTTCCCGGCTTCTACCTGATTTCACGTCATATGCTTCTCTCAACCGCAAAGCAGAACATGATGACGACCTCGCAGTACATTTTAAAAATGTGCGAGACCCAAAGCGGTGAAATCGACAGGCGTTATGATGAAAGCATCGAGGATGCATATAAGAAATTGAAAAACCGGCTCGCCGGCCTTTCGGGTCTGCAAGTACGGGACGAATCAGAGGAGCTCACCGTAACGAACCAGTCAAATGGCGAAAAAACAACCATTAAGCTTCCGGTAATGTCCGCAGGCGATATTAGGCTTTACAAAAATTTTTCAATCGTGGATTCCATGGCTGACCAGATAGGAATCAGCGGCGCGACATCGACGATATTCCAGTTCCATGACGACAAACTGATCAGAATATCAACCAACGTAAAAGGGAAAGACGGAAAGAGGGCGCTGCTGACATATATACCCAAAGAGTCCCTGGTCTACCGCACGATCAGTGAAGGCAAACCCTACCGGGGAAGGGCGGTCGTTCTCGATACATGGAGCATTACCCATTATGAACCGTTGAAAAACGACGAAGGCAGGATTATCGGCGCTTTTTACATCGGACTGCCAGCCCCGAAATCGGCGATTTTCGACATGATAAGCCAGAGTAAGATCGGCCGGAGCGGGTATGTCTACGTGATTAATTCCCTGGGCCAGGCGATCGAGCACCCGACCAGAAAGGGAGAAACGCTGATAGACCAGAAGGATTCGTTGAACGGCACTGCCTTCATCAACGATATAATCAAAAAGAAAGAAGGTTTTTTCACCTACAATTTTCCCGATAAAACCGGAGAAATCGAAAAGAAGATAGCCTTCGCCGCATACTTCCCCAGGTGGGACTGGATCATCGTCTCAACAGCGGCCCTCAGCGATCTGCTGCGCGACCTGTCGCTGCTTTTCGGCATCATCACCTCGCTTCTCGTGATTCTCCCGGTCGCCCTTGTGATCGTGAGCTCCGTTGCGGCCAACAGGATATTCGCCCCCCTGAAAAAAATAATCGAAACCGCGGTCAAGGTCAGCGACGGCGACCTGAAGGTATTCATCCCGCAGCCGCATTATGTCAAATGCGCCGAAGTCAAAGACTGCAAGATCACGGACTGCCCGGCCCACGACAGCAGGAACAAGTCATGCTGGAGGATCGAAGGGACCTACTGCGACAACGGGAAGCCGCTCCCGTTGAACGACGGCAGAAAAAAAATGGACATATGCTGCGAATGCAAGGTATACAAACGCGCGATACGCAACGAATCGGACGCCCTCATCGAGGCGATCAACAACATGATCGTCACTATCCGGAACATGATATCGAACATGACAGCCATAACCGAGGAGCTGAACACGGAATCCAACTCGCTTTCAGAAATCAGCTCAAAAATGCTGACCGAGTCCCAGAGCCAGGCCGCGTTCATCGAAGAGACCACGTCATCCAATGAAGAGCTGATGGCCACTATCGAAAACGTTGCGAACTCGGCAAAAAACCAGGCGCACCGGGTCTCCCAGACAAGCGCGGCCATGGAGGAGCTCACCTCGTCGACAAAAATTGTTGGAGACAACGCGACCAGGGTCAGCACTGAGGCCAAGGAATCGGTAAGGCAGTCCCACCAAACAGAGGGGATGCTGAACGATACGACAAAAACGATCAACCAGGTCGCCGAAAGCTCGAAGAAAATCGTCGACATCGTCGCGATGATCAACGACATATCGGACCAGATAAACCTGCTCTCGCTCAATGCGGCCATCGAGGCGGCCCGCGCAGGAGAACAGGGCAAGGGATTCGCAGTGGTCTCCCAGGAAATATCGAAGCTCGCAGACGCGACCGCAAGCAGCACCAAGGAAATCGAAAACGTCATCAAAAACAGCCGTGCGGACATCCAGAAAGGGGCGGATCTGGTCAACAGCACCGCGGGCTCAATTACGGACATGATCAAAAAAATCGAAATCGCGGCGAAGCTGTTCGAGGATATCGCCGTTTCGTCGGATGAACAGATCCGGGGAAGCGAGCAGGTCATGAAAGACGTTGAGGAAATCAGCGCCATGTCGGACCAGATCGCCATGGCTACCGGCGAACAGAAAGTCACCAGCACCGAAATACTGAACGCCCTGACCAGGGTGAACAGTTCGATACAGGAAATCGCACAATCGTCCCAGACCGTTTCCGATTCGGCGCAGGCCCTCAAGAAAAAAGCCGAGAGGATGAACGAAATAATCCACCGTTTCAGGACATGACCGGGTACTAATCCCCTGTACGCGGGCATTGCGTTTGCAAGCTGTCACCGGTGCAGGCCAATCAGAAGACCGTTTCCGGTCGTAAAAGACAAAATAACTCACGCGTAGCCGCGAAGATCGCGGAGTGATAATCTATCCCGTTTTGCATGGCTCTTATACATCCAGACAGCCGGATCCGATTATTTCAAAAGCATGACGCGGATTCCTCTTTTTCGAAACAATAATTGACAAAAATCGACCCCCGGGCCAGAAAATATGCACTTGAAAAAATAAGGAAAACGGCATGAAAAAAATCACCATCGGCATTATCGGTTTCGGGACGGTCGGTAGCGGCCTTTACCGGCTCATCAGGCAGAACGGGGAGCTCATCGGCCTGAGAAAAGGGATTTCGGTCGAGGTCAAGAGAGTATGCGACCTCAGGAAAGACTACGTGACGAAAAACACCGAAAACGTCGCCGTAACCGACAGATGGCAGGACATAACCGGCGACCCCGGCATCGACATCGTGGTCGAGCTCATCGGCGGGCTTGAACCCGCGAAAACCATCATCATGGAGGCCCTTCGCGGCGGCAAGAGCGTCGTCACCGCGAACAAAAAGCTCCTCGCAGAGAAGGGATACGAAATATTCCAGAGCACCGGCAAAAACGGCGTGAAGCTCGGGTTCGAGGCCGCTGTCGGCGGCGGGATCCCCTGCATCCTGGCCCTGAAGCAGGGTCTCGTGGGCAACAAAATCAAATCCATCATGGGAATCCTCAACGGAACCACCAATTACATCCTGACCAGGATGGACGAAACCCATCGTTCATACGAGGACGCCCTGCGCGAGGCGCAGCAGAAGGGGTTCGCGGAGGCGGACCCGACCGCGGACGTAGAGGGGTTCGACGCCGGCCACAAGATATCGCTGCTTTCGATGATAGCCTACGGCAAAAGGGTGGATTACTCCTCGGTGCTGACGGAGGGTATTTCCCAGATCAACGAGATAGACCTGTCGTACGCACGGGACATGGGCTATGTGATCAAACTCCTCGGGATAGCCAAGGAAACCGGCGGCGTGCTCGATATCCGCGTGCATCCGACAATGATCCCCATGACCCACCCCCTCGCTTCGGTACGCAACGAATTCAACGCGATCATGTATGACGGGGACATGACCGACCCGGTGATCCTGTACGGCAAGGGCGCCGGAAGCCTGCCCACGGCCTCGGCGGTGCTTTCAGACATCATTCAGATCGCCGAAAAAATGGAGATACAGGAGCAGGCCCTTCTGACATCCGGCGACGCAGTCTATATCGGCCCGGAGAGCAGGCTTTCAAGGTACTATCTGCGAATCCATTCGCACGACCGGCCGGGCATCCTCTCGAAGATATCCGGCGTGCTGGGAAACCACGGCATATCGATCGCCTCGGTGATTCAGAGGGAAAACGTGACCGACGACGAATTCCTTCCACTCATCATCATGACGCACGAAGCGCGCGAAAAGGACCTTTTCGAAGCGGTCAAGGAGATAAACGATTTCAAATTCGTCGGCAAGAACGTCGTAGTCATCAGGGTCGAGGATTCATTGCAGGCAGGAGAGAAATAATGGGCAGATACAGCGCGGTATTCAGGTGCATCGGCGGATGCGGAGAGGAGTATCCCCTCGACGAGGTCGTGTACAACTGCAGAAAATGCGGCAACCTCCTCGAGGTGAGCCATGACATGGACCTTCTCAGGCACCGCAGCGCGGACGAGTGGAAGGAGCTTTTCAGCCACCGCATGGGCACGACCCGCTGGCCGTTCGGCAGCGGCGTGTGGAGCAAGAAAGAATGGGTGGCGCCCAACGTCGAAGACGAGAATATCGTTTCCATGTTCGAGGGAAACACCAACATGTTCTGGGCCAAACGCTTCGGTGAGATGATCGGCATGAACGACCTCTGGGTCAAGATGTGCGGCAACAGCCATACCGGATCTTTCAAGGACCTCGGGATGACCGTTCTGGTTTCGGTGGTCAACGAAATGATCCGCAGGGGAAAGAAGATAAAGGCCGTGGCCTGCGCTTCGACCGGCGACACGTCGGCGGCCCTCGCGGCATACGCGGCGTACGCGGGCATCCCCTCGATCGTGTTCCTGCCGCGCAACAAGATCTCGATCGCGCAGCTCGTGCAGCCCGTGTCGAACGGCGCGATCGTGATGTCGCTCGACACCGATTTCGACGGCTGCATGAGAATCGTCAAGGAAATAACGAAGGACGACAGCATATACCTCGCCAACTCGATGAACTCGCTGAGGATCGAGGGCCAGAAAAGCATCTCGGTAGAGATGGTACAGCAGTTCGACTGGGAGGTCCCGGACGTGGTCATCATACCCGGAGGCAACCTCGGAAACGTGAGCGCGCTGGGCAACGGGTTCTCGATGATGCTCGAGCTCGGGCTCATCACCAGGAAACCCAGGATCGTGCTCGCACAGGCCGAGAAGGCCAATCCGCTGTACCTCTCATACAAGACGGGATTCAGGGAATTCAGCCCCATAACCCCGGGCAAAACCCTGGCATCGGCCATCCAGATCGGCGACCCAGTTTCGGTGAACAAGGCCATAAAGGCGCTCAAGCAGTTCGACGGAATCGTCGAACAGGCGAGCGAGGATGAGCTCGCCAACGCCGCCGCCCTGGCAGACCGCACCGGCCTGTACGCCTGCCCTCACACGGGCGTAGCCCTTGCAGCGCTCCTGAAGCTCGTCGAGAAAAAGGAAATCTCGCCAAATGAGAGAACCATCATCGTCTCTACCGCGCACGGACTCAAGTTCTCGGAGTTCAAGGTCGGCTACCACGAGGGGACCCTCAGGGACGTCGAGTGCCGGTACGCGAACCGGCCCCTGGAGCTTCCGGCTGACGCGGGAGCGGTCAGGGAAGCGCTCGACCGCGAGCTTGCTGCGAGGGCGAAAAGGTAGAAGATATGGCCAGGAGCCGGGCCGGGATCGCACCGCTTTTAGACCGACCCGACAACTGACTTTCCCTCAGGGGACCTCAATCGTCCGGGAAACCGGGCCGGAAATTCCCGATGATGGCCTGCCGGGTGCGCTCGATGAGCACCGGCATGGTTTCGTGGGTATAACCGCTGGTGGGAATCGGATCTGACACGACAACCTCGATCGGCCCGGGATGGAAGACCAGGCTTTTCTTGGGCAGCACCCTGCGGCTGCCGTTGACCGTGACCGGCAGGACAGGAAGCCCTTTCTCGATTGCCAGCATGAATCCGCCCTTTTTGAACGCCCTGATGCTCCCATCCGCCGAGCGGGTGCCTTCGGCGAAAAACATCACGCTTACTCCGGCAGGCAGCCGGTCGACGCCCGCGTGAATGCTCTGAACGGCCCTGGCCGGGTCGGATCGGTCGATGAAGATATTCCGCGCCGCATACAGGGCGTAGCCGAACAGCGGGACCTTGCGGAGCTCCTGTTTGATGATCCATCGAAACTGTATCCCCAGGGTCGTGACCAGGGCCAGGATGTCGAACTCCGACTGGTGATTGGAGATGATGACATAGCTCTGTCCGGGCCTGATCCTGTCGCGGCCCCTGATCCGGGCCCGCACCCCGGTCGCCATGAGCATGGTTCGCGCCCAGAGAGTGGAGATGGTAAAGGCAAGGTTGCCGGTGGAGCTCGCCAGCGCCGCAGCCGTCATGGGTGCGAAGAGAATCAGTGCGGCAATCGCGGCCCAGGCGGTGATCCACGCGCGCTTGCCTGCATCAAGGAGGATATTCATCAGTTCATCCCCGCGATAAGTATGGCGTCTGGAACCGGAACCATCATCGCCGGAATCCCCGACGAAAGAAATGGTAACAGGGCCCCGCCCTGCACCCGGAAAAACCGTGTTAATCCGACACTAACGAGTAAGTATTGACAAAAAAATCCCCGGATGCAAGGATTTTTTTTATTTTATACCGTCAAAGCAGGTATAGCAGGAATAAAACATGTACGGCTTTCTTGATTTGCTGACTTTTGCCAGTAGTTGTTCGCTGATTACCATGGGCTTCGTGTATCTGGCGGACGATAAAAAATCCGATCGCGTGATCGTTTTTACCTTTTTCTTATTATGGGGAACCGACACGTTTCTCATATTATGGGAGAAGATGGGTTTAATCCCGCAGTATCCCCACCTTCTGTATCTGAGCAAGCCCTTTGAGCTTTTCTACGGGCCCCTGATATACTACCGCTTCAGGACGCTTATAGAAGGAAAAATTAAATTCGATACCCTGTTTGTACTTCTTTTCCTGCCCGGAATTCTCGCCGTTATTTTTTTCATCCCCTATTTCACGCTGCCTCCGCAGGAGAAGCTGGCGTACATCGGATTCCACAATATTGCGAACGGAACCGTCCGGTTCATCTATCTGATGATCGTGCACGGGGTGTCGCCGTGGTTCGTATTCTGTCTAACCCTTTTTATAGTTCATTCGCTCGGGTCGCTTTCGTCGAAAAGTCTCAGGCTGATACTGAACAAAAAGACACTCGTGGCGTACATTATCCTGTGGATCGTCATTTCAATAACAGGGTACTATACATATATCATTGATGGCCCGATGATAAAGGTCATGATCATTATAGCCAATGGCATGGTCATCCTTTTTTACTTTATCGAAAAAAAATACGAAAAACTGTTACTCCTGATACAGGAAGATTCGCGCGAGATGCGGTACAAAAAATCAATGGTAGGGAACATCAATACCGCCGCCGTCATCGAACGCGTCAAAGAGCTTATGGAGCAGGAGAACCGCTATCTTGACGAGAAATTATCGCTCCAGACACTGAGTGCCATGCTCGGCATCACGGCTCATCAGCTTTCGGAAATACTGAACAGCAGGCTTAAGACGAATTTTCGTTCATTTGTAAACTCCTACAGGATCAACGCGGCAAAGAAGATGCTTCTTGAAAATGAGGACATGAGCATTCTCCAGGTTGCCCTGAACTGCGGTTTCAACTCCAAAAACACCTTCAACACCGCCTTTCATGCACTGGAAGGCACGACCCCCACGGAATTTCTGAAAAAATACAGAAATCCGCGTCACGGTTTATAAACCGGGGCGACAAGCACGAAAGGACATGGATATATTCATTTCTATATAATGAGGTGAACCATGATCAGGAAAATGGTCCTTTTGGCGCTGTTAAGTGCGCTTTTTATTATTGCATCATGCGATGACGGGGGCGGCGGCAATAACGGAACCGGCGGCAAGGACGGCGGTTGCGCCATCACCGCCTTCGGATTTACGTCCGTGAACAATTCAGGGCTCCCGGGGGATGTTACGGGAACGATCAGCGGAACGTCGATAGCGGCCACGGTCCCCTACGGAACCGCGGTCACGGCCCTGAAGGCGACTTTCACGACAACCGGGACTTCCGTTACGGTCGGAAGCACGGCCCAGGAAAGCGGAGTCACTTCCAATGACTTTTCGAGTACGGTGACCTACACGGTAACCGCGGCGGACGGCTCGACGCAGGATTACACGGTGACGGTGACGATAGCGGTAAACACCGCGAAGGAAATCACCGCGTTCGGATTCACTTCGGCGAATAACAGCGTTCTTTCTACTAATGTAACGGGCGCCATATCCGGAACGGATATCTCCGTTACCGTGCCTTACGGCACCACCTCGATTGCGAATCTTATCGCCACCTTTACAACGACAGGAACGTCGGTAAAGATTGGAACCACTGAACAGACGAGCGGAACCACGGTGAACGACTTTTCATCCGCAAAGACATATACCGTTACCGCGGCGGACGGCTCCATGCGGGATTACACCGTCACGGTGACAATCGCGTCGAACAGCGCGAAGGAGATCACTGCGTTCAGTTTTCCCGGGATTACCTGGGACAGTCATCTTTATACCGGCAATCACAATAATGGAAACGATTTAGGCACGACGATCAGCGGCACGTCGATTACGGCGAAGCTTCCCTACGGTTCAACCTCAATGGCGGCAACCTTCGCGACGTCCGGGGCGTCCGTTACCGTCGGAGGAGTGACGCAGACGAGCGGGGTCACGTCAAACGATTTCAAGAGCCCCGTGACCTACCGGGTGACCGCAGCGGACAGCTCGTGGCAGGATTATACGGTGACGGTGCTCTTCGTGCCGGCAGTCGGCAGTATGTTTGTCACCGGCAACTCGTCCTACTGGGTAGCTTCTGCCAGCACCTCTACGGATGCAGTTGAAATGTCCCTCGGGTTGACGTGTGATGCCATCAACGCGGGCTCGGATACCTTTACAATGGTAGTCTGGGCTACTTTGGGCGGGACCCTTACTCCACACGCGCCAGGGTCGGTTTCGGGTCCATACCTGACAGTACCGTCGGACACTACGGTAACCCCTGCTGCCGATAATGATTATTATTATCTTCAAATCGTCGGTCCGTTGAATTCGATAAAGAGCGTAATTTCGCAACTGCAATATGTTCCGCCGGCTTTTGCAACTGAAGATATGATTTATATTGAACTTACGGATAAAAACGGACTTAGGGCATTTGGAAGGATATATGTGTCCGTCTCCGCGCCGTAAAAGCTCGGGGCGTTGACGGTTTCATGGCAGGAAGCGGCAACTGATGCGATTTGGGAGAGGGGGCTGAAGGGCCCCCTTTTTCATGTCCGCCCGCCTCTTTTAGAAGGACCCAAAAGGGGTAAAGGCCCCTCCGCGACAGTTATTCCGAAAAAATTGTTCTGCATCATATCAATCAGTCCTCTGCTTCGAGGGCCGTTCCCCGTCCGGTTTCGGCCTGCCGTTTATTCCCGGGACCGGCATGCATTTCATTGGGCTTGCGCTTCATGACATGCTCAACGACATCGTCATAACCGCCGGAAATGAATTTCTTCTGGTGATCGAGCAGGATTTTCTTGTTCGCGTATGTCAGCGGGCACCAGTTGCTTTCTATGATCGACAGAAACGTCTGGAACGACTGGAACAGTATCCTCAACTTAAACGCGTTCTGGTAGACCGACCTGAAACGTTCGGATTTGAGGTTTTTGCCGTAACTGATTTTTTTCAGGTCATCCTTGATGGCATTCAGATCGGACCTTTTGTATCCCAGGAGTTTTTCAAAGGCCAGGACGAATCCCAGCCCGATTATGCCCACCGGTTTCGCCCAGAAAAACGCCCTGGACAGGAGGCGGTCGGCCTCTTTTTTCCGTGAATCGTCTATTGCGCCGATATTGCACATACCGATTTCATCCAGCGTTGCCGATACCATGTGCGTGGTGCCGTTGGCGTACGCGCAGAAATGGCAGTTCATGCGGTCAAACCAGCTGTAATCGCCGAGATTGACCCTTCCGTAATCGAGGTAATCCTTTTTATCGAGCGCCCTTGACCCGTCGCTCAGGATCGACAGCGCCCTGGTTAAAATCCTCAGGAACAAAACCTGAAAAATGAAAAATATCGCAACCGAAGGGTACATCAAATATCCGCCGATGGTGCCCCTGATATACCCGTGTTTTTTATTGTTAGTCCAGAAAATACCCTTGAGAAGCATGAAATATCCCCCTGATCATTTTTTGTGTGTCGCAGTGCAAAACACTGCTGTTTTTTTATATTCGATGAATACAACGTTTAATATTATTCTTAATAAAGCTGTCTGGTAAAAACCGGAAGGAATTTTTTCCTTATAAAGTAATAACAGCATTTTGATTAAAAAGGTTGCAATTCTTTGAGCCAAAACAAAAAAAACTGCAGGAGCGAGTTTAAAAGATACCGGAATGAATACCGCGAAAAACATGCGATTGACATTGCCCGGATTATACAGGCCGGGTTAAGACTGCTGTTTCATTAAGGTCTCACCGCGAGCATGTCACGTATCCGTCAGGGGTGATCGACGACTGGTTCGGCTAGTCCTATGAGAATATGACCGACAGCGAGCGCGTCAGAATTCCGTTACTCATACTGTGCGTTAATTATGCCTGTGCCACAATTTATCAAAAAAAATATTTACAACCTGGTATGATTGTAGTATGATATCTGCGAAAGAACCTTCAGGTATTATTTATGGAAAGAATAAGCAATATTGCTGACGATTTCTCCCAGGCTGAAGAATGGGACATAGCACAACAGATCTCGATGACCAGGGAGGAGCGTCAGGCCGCAGCTAAGGCCCTTAAAGAACGCTTTTTCGGCAAAGACTGTCCTGATGTGCGGGACCAGTATAAAAAATGAGGGACTCATACTTTTCAAGTGATATTCAAGACTTCTTTTTGCTTCTAAGTAAATATGAAGTGAAATACCTGATCGTTGGGGGAGAAGCCGTAATATATTACGGTCATGCAAGACTTACCGGCGATATTGATTTTTTTTATGAGCTATCCGCAGAAAATGCTGGAAAGTTATATCACGCACTGCTGGAATTCTGGGACCAATCTGTTCCGGGAATCGATTCACCCGATGTTTTCCTTAAACACGGCGCCATTGTCCAGTTCGGACAGCCTCCCAACAGGATCGATCTAATCAATGTAATTGACGGCGTATCTTTCGCTGAAGCGTGGGAATCCCGCATATCAGAGACAATTCGTGCAAAAAACAATATGTGCACGATATATTACATCGATCTTCAGAACCTCATAAAAAACAAGAAAGCTGTTAAAAGAAACAAAGACCTGGAAGATATAAAATACCTGGAAAAAATGTTGATCCGTTGATGCTGACGCGACTAAAGATTGCGGATGAAATTAATTCTGTTGCTGATGAGGTTTTGGAAACTTTAATGAAGCCGCCCTGGCGTTTGAAGGGCAGCCCCCGCCGAGCAAAACCCATCCCCCAATTTTGTTTTGACATAACCCGGAAATGCGATACAATTCACACAGGCGGATAGTATTCAGGGAATTATTATTCATTCCATGAACATTACAATACCATTTCTTTCAAGGAGCTTGCTATGAGAAGGCTGATGCATGTGCTGATAATAATCGGACTCGGCGCGGGAACCGCGGAAATGGCCGCGGCCAAATGCGTCTCGGGGGATTGTCAGAACGGTACTGGAGTGTACACCTGGGACAGCGGCGTGAAATACGACGGCCAGTGGAAGGACGGCAACATGGAAGGTACCGGAACCTACTATTTCAAGAACGGGGACGAATACAGGGGCGAATTCAAGAAAGACATGATGCACGGCAAGGGTTCCATAGTCTGGAAGAACGGCAACAAGTACGAGGGCGACTTCTTCGAGGACAAGATGCAGGGAACCGGAACCTACTACTTCCAGAACGGAGACGTGTACACCGGGGATTTCAAAGACGGTAAAATGAACGGCAAAGGAGCCATGACCTGGAAGAACGGCAACAAGTACGAGGGCGACTTCAAGGACGGCAACATGGACGGCAGCGGCGTATATTATTTCAAGAGCGGCGACCGTTACGAGGGAGAGTTCAAGGACGACAACATGCACGGAAAGGGGAAATACTTTCACAAAAGCGGAACGATCACCGAGGGCAACTTCGAGAAGGGGAAATACCTGGGCAAATGACCCTCTATGCTTCCAGGATCATCGACATCCTGGCGAACAGTTTCCGGTTGAACAGTGCGCCCTCGAGCAGGCCCCGGTAAAGGTAGCCGGAACGCCTTGCTACCATTTCATCCTCGCTCACCGGGGCCTCGTCCTCGCCCAGATCGTAACCCTCCGTTATCGTATGGATGACCCTCTGGGCGGTGAAGCTGACCAGATCTTTGATCCCCGACTTCGATTCGATGATACGGTCGCTCTCCGCCAGCTTGGTGAGGATGTAATCGACCTTGCCCTGGTCCCTCCTCTTCGCCCGCATCTCATGTACGAGCTTTTCTGAAAAGCCGGCCGCACGCTGCAATACCGGAATGATCGAATCGACCTCCCTTGACATCTTATCGATCTTTTCGGCAAGCGCATCGCGCACACCGGAACGCAGGCCCTCTGATGAACCGTCATTCTCCGCGGCTGCGAGGATGCTTTTTATGGAAGCCGCGATGTCGCGGGATGGCCCCGGCAGGCGGATTTCTTCGGAGCGCACATGCCTGATTCCCGGCAGCACCGCCCCGCCGGCGCTCGCATTGATGAGATCGGCGTCGTTTCTCTTCTCGAACCACGACATGAATATCACCATTTTCTGGTTGGTCTGAACGCGTCCGCCGCCGATTCCCCTGACGAATATCGGAGGAAGCGCCGTAAGCTGCCGGCGGTTGAACATCTCCGCGGTGCCGAGCCTCCCTGTGCGCAGATGGACCTGCTCGTCGAGGTACGATCCCCTGGCGTGCGCGTATCCGCCGGTGAAGGCGAGGTCCTGCCCGGTCATGATCACCGGCGACGCGCCGAGCTTTTTCGCGAAGTCATAGGCGTTGGTTGACACCGATCCGCCGTGGGAGAGCTCGGCCCTGGCGCCTGAAATCTTCTCTATCCATTTCATCATCTCGAACGCGATCCCAGCGGTCACCGCCCTCCCCCTGAAAAGCCTGAAGGTCGCCGGGTGCACGGTAGGGTCGGTCACGAGCACCGTTTCGGTCGGGCCAGTTCCCTCGAAGTAGCGCGCATTTATGACCTGCGGATCCACCGCGAGGCAGAAATGCGGTTCAATGCCGGCCCTGACGAGTATACGGTACGCGGTGTCGACGGCCACGATCAGCGCACTGTCGCGGTTCCGCCTGATGAAATCCATGCTCATGTGAAGAGATGGGCCGGCGGCCACGACGATAGCGGGGATTCCGGTGAATTTCCCGTAGAAAATCCCGGCGTCGGGACTATCGATGAAACGGCCCAGGTTGCGTGCGATGTTCGAGCTCCATATCTTTTCGAATTTCGCGAGCGTCGCGATGTTCACTTCCTTGGTCGAAACGAACGAACGCGCGAGCCCGGTCGCGCTCGCGTAATAGTCGGGGTCCAGCTGGTGCGATCCCCGGTGGGTGATGAAGCTGACGCGCTTGGATGATTTGCCCCTGAGCATTTCGGCGAAATCGTCCTCGCCGGGGGTTACCATGACCACAAGCCTCGGATCGGCGAGCGCGGCCGAAAGGTCGCGGTGGGCCAGCGCGGCCCTGATCATTCCCGGGTTCTTCTCGACTACCGCGAGCACGGCATTGTCGTTCATTCTCGAAAGCAGCACCTGGATATGGTAGGCGAAGCCGAATCCCATCACGACGATAAGGTCGTAGTCTGAAGGATCGATTTCGCTGATGAAGCGTTCGGCCTCCTTGACGGGATCGAACCTGCTGTGGACCATGACCTTCTTTGCGCCCCTGGCCACCTGCGGGACGCGATCGCCGGACCCGGTCTCCTCAGCGGTGATGGTTTCATCGTCGGGCACCGCAGCCAGGAGGGAGTGGAGCTCCGGGTTTTTTCCTTTCAAAACAGAGAGGTTTCGTTCAAGCAGGGTCATTGCGTTTGTTTCATGTATAGAATTATCGTTTCTTTTCCGGTAAACCGTACGCCCGACGCCGGCTGTTGGTCGTACACTTTTCCCTCGCCGGAAATCCGGTACTCGACACCGCGCTCCTTCTGTAAAGTACTCAGAGCTTCAACGGCTTCGACCAGGTCCATGCCGCGAAAATCGGGCATGACGGAGCCGATAGACGGCCTCCGTTCTCCTGGTTTATGTATCGGAACTTTCGCATTCATAGACCCGTTTTTTACTCCCAGCACGGGAAGCACCGTGTCAATGATTCTGGAAAAAGCCGGGGCCGCAATGGTTCCGCCGGAAAGCCGGTCAACCGGATCGTCGATGAATACCAGGACACAGATTTCGGGCCTGCCGTAGGGCGCAATCCCTATGAACGACGATATGACCCTGTCGGAATATGCCCCGGCCTGGCGGATGAATTTCTGCGAAGTGCCGGTTTTTCCCGCGGAGTCGTAATACACCGAGGCCGCCATCCCGCCGGTACCGTGCCGGACCACCGACCTCATCATCCTGAGAAGATAATCCGATGTGGCCTTCGAGACCGCCCTTCCCCTGGCCCTGGGATAAAAGCCCTGGATGATCTCACCCGACGGGTCCTCCACGGCCTCGATCAGGGCCGGAGCATTGAGCACCCCTCCGTTGGCGATTGCCGAAAAGGCAGCGCCGAGCTGCAGCGACGTCACCGAAATCTCCTGTCCTATGCAGATCGAATACTTCGAGAGGCCCGACCATTTTACAGTCGGCCGCAGTATCCCCTCGGTCTCCCCCGGCAGATCTCCGCACGATTTCTGGCCGAAACCGAAGCGCCTGAGCATGGAATACAATTCTTCGCGTTTCAGGTCCTTCACGGCCTTGATTATGCCGACATTGCAGGAGTTGCTTATTATTCCCTCCATGTCCAAGG
>JAKLIV010000104.1 GCA_022709405.1 Spirochaetota bacterium | reverse complement strand
TTTTCGACGACCTTTCGACCAAGAAGGCCCTGCTCATCGGCGCAGGAGAAATGGGAGAGCTCATTCTCAAGTATTTTACCAAGTACGACATAAGGGACATCACCGTGGCCAACAGGTCCCAGTGCAATGCCGAGAGGATCGTGGGCGAGATCAACAGGGACGCGAGGATCATCGGGCTCGGCGATCTTTCCGCCGCGATGGTCCAGGCGGATATCGTGATCTCGTCGGTGACTTCGCCGGAATATATCGTCACCGCGGCATCGATGAGGGATTTTGCGAAAAAAAGGAAAGGCCGGCCCCTCTTCATCATAGACATAGCGGTCCCCAGGAACATAGACCCGGCCATCATTTCGATCAACGACGTTTTCCTGTTCAACATAGACGACCTGAAGAGGATCGCCGACGAGAACATGAAGAACCGCATCAGGGAGGTCGCCGTGGCCGCGGAGATGATCGAGTCATCGGCCGCCGAGTTCATGAGGTGGATGGCCGATTTGCAGATAGCGCCGGTCATCGAGACCATGCAGAACGCATTCAACGGCATCAGGGAGCGGGAGACAGCCAAGTACCGCAGGCGGAAGCTCAAGCATCTTTCGGACGATGATTTTCGAATCGTTGAAGAGCTGACAAGGCAGATCATGAGCAAGACGCTCCACAATCCCATAATGGCGCTCAAGCAGATTTCGGGATCGGGAAACTCGGAATGCGCAGACTCCGGCGATGTCCGCGAAAAATCAAGGATACTCAGGGAAATATTCACCGATGAAGATAAAGAATGAACCGCGCCTGATTTTCTGGGAGCTGACCAAGAGGTGCAACCTGCGCTGCCGGCACTGCCGCGCCGAGGCGGACGATTCATTCTTCGAAGGCGAGGCCCCGCTCGAATCGATCAAGGCCGTCATCGACTGCATAGCCGAAAACTGGTCTCCCATACTCGTGCTGACCGGGGGAGAGCCCCTGTACAGGCCCGATATTTTCGAGATAGCCTCGCACGCTGGCTCGAAGGGCATTCGCACCGCGCTCGCCACGAACGGCACGCTCATCGACGCAGATATCGCACGCAGGGTCCGCGACACGGGGATCCGGAGGGTCAGTATCTCGATCGACGGCAGGGACGCGGCGACCCATGACGGGTTCAGGGGGATTCCGGGATCGTTCGACGCCGCGCTCAGGGGCGCGGCCCGTCTGCAAGACGCGGGGGTGGAGTTCCAGTTCAACTGCACTGTTTCGCGCAGAAACGTCGACCAGATCGAAGACATGCTCGCGCTGGCCGAGCGTGCGGGCGCGAAAGCGCTGCACCTGTTCATGCTCGTACCGGTCGGATGCGGCGTCGAAATCGCCGGGACCGAAATGATCTCCAAGGAGCGGTATGAGGAAGTCCTGAACTGGTTCTACGACCGGTCGCGCCAGACCTCGCTCGAGCTCAAGGCCACGTGCGCGCCGCACTATTACCGTATCATCCGCCAGCGCGCGCGCGAGGAGGGACGCACCATAACGTTCGAAAGCGACGGCATGGCCGCGATGACCCGGGGCTGTCTCGCCGGGAGCGGGGTATGCTTCATATCGCACCGCGGCGACGTGCAGCCCTGCGGCTACCTGCCGCTCGTGGCGGGCAATGTCTACGAGCGGCCGTTCAGGGAAATATGGGACTCATCGCCGCTGTTCCATTCGCTCAGGGACTTCAACGCGCTCAAGGGAAAATGCGGCCGTTGCGAATACCGCGTCTTCTGCGGCGGATGCAGGGCGCGGGCCTATTATGAGAAGGGCGATTACCTCGAGGACGAGCCATGCTGCGCGTACGAGCCGGGCAAAGCCAGATGAATTTCACGCAGGCCGAATCGGCGGTCCTGAAACGTGTGCAGGAGGACATCCCCCTGGTGCGCGATCCTTTGGGCGCAATGGCCGCAAAAGCGGGCATGGATGCGGACGGGTTCATTGAAACGCTTGCGCAGATGAAACAGCAGGGGGTCGTGCGGAACATATCGGGCATATTCAGCGCCGCAGCGCTGGGATACAGCTCGGCCCTGGTCGCGTTCATGGTGCCCGGCGTCTTTGTCGAAAATGCCGCGGCTGTCATAAGCGCACATCCGGGCGTGAGCCACAACTATCTACGGGACCACGAATACAATATCTGGTTCACGCTTGCGGTCGAGCGGCCGGAGCAGCTGCGCAGGACCGTTGACGTTCTCACGGGCCGTTGCGGCGCAAAGGACGCCATAATATTGAACAATGAAAAGATGTACAAGCTCGGGGTAAAGTTCGCGGTCGACGATGAAAATCCGCCTGATGGGGTTTCATCGGTCATAGAGGGGGGGGCGGATTCGGGACCTCTCTCCGGCGACGAGCGCGAGGCGGTCAGGCTTTTGCAGATAGACATGCCGCTGTGCGCCGGTCCCTTCGAGAAGATTATCCGGGACAGGGGCAGCGCTCTTCCGGTGGACGATCTGCTGAAAATCGGCGCTTACCTGAAAGTCAGGGGCGCTCTCAGACGCTATTCGGCCGTATTGCGGCACCGAAAGGCCGGGTTCACCGCGAACGCCATGACCGTGTGGAGGCCCGCGAGCCCGGAACTGATGGACAGGGCCGCCGGGATATTCGGCCGCGAGCGGGCGGTGTCGCACCTGTACGCCAGGACGGTCTATCCCGGCCGCTGGGAATACCCGCTGTTCGCCATGATCCATGCGCGCGACGAGGCCGCGCTCGATGAGATAATCCGCAATTTCGCGGCGCAGACCGGCATCACCGACTACCGCGTGCTCCGGTCGATACAGGAATTCAAGAAGGAGCGCGTCGCCTATTTCTCGCAAAAATTTTCTGACTGGAATGCAAGGGAGAACATATGATCGATATCGGAAAACTCTACTGCGGGGGATCCTCGACCGGGGACTCGCTGCGATACGGGACCAAGGCCGGTCCCGACTGCCACGGAAACGCGCCGCACCGGATGCAGCGGAGCGCTTCGGAACGCCGGCCGATCGTGGTCTGGAGCACGACCAGGACATGCAATTTAAGATGTGTCCACTGCTACACCGATTCGGAGGCGCGCTCCTACGAGGGCGAGCTTACCACTGATGAGGGGATCAAGCTGCTCGACGATCTCGCCTCGTTCGAGGTGCCGTCTGTCCTGTTTTCAGGCGGCGAGCCGCTGATGCGCAAAGACCTGTTCAGGCTCATCTCGCACGCGGCGAATAAAAATTTGCGGCCAGTCATATCCACGAACGGGACCCTGATCGACCGCGACAACGCAAAGCGCATCAAGGATTCGGGCGTGGTGTACGTCGGCATCAGCCTGGACGGCATGGAGGACGTGAACGACCGTTTCAGGGGCGTGGAGGGCGCGTTCAAGAAGGCCATGCGGGGATTCGACAACTGCCGCGCGGCAGACCAGAGGGTCGGGCTGCGGCTCACCCTGACCGAGCGTAATTACCGCGATCTGCACCGTATCTTCGATTTCATAGAAGAGGAGGGAATAAACCGCGCCTGCTTCTACCATCTCGTGTATTCGGGCAGGGGCGGCAATCTGTTCGCCGACGATCTGACCCACGCAGAATCGCGCGACGCCCTGGACATCATCATTGAGCGCACGGCCGATTTTTTCAGGCGAGGTCTGGACATCAATATCCTCACCGTAGATAACCATGCCGACGGCGTATACCTGTACCTGAAGCTTCTCGAAAAAGACCCCGAAGCCGCAGAGAAGGTGCGCAGCCTGCTCGCCTGGAACGGCGGCGGAGCGAATTCGACCGGCGTGGGCATATCCAACATCGATTTCTTCGGGAACGTGCACCCGGACCAGTTCTGGCAGGATTACTCGTTCGGAAACGTGCGCGACCGTTCGTTCGGGTCGATATGGCTCGACGAGAGCGATCCGCTGATGAGGGGCCTCAAGCACAAGGCCGAATACATCAAGGGGCGGTGCAGGTTGTGCCGTCACCGCGACCTGTGCACCGGGGCGATGAGGGTCCGCGCATTCAGGACCTTCGAAGATTTCTGGGCGCCCGACCCGCAGTGCTATCTCAGCGACGAGGAGATCGGGCTGACCGGTGAAATGATCGAGGAGCTGCGCGCCCGGGGAGAGGATTTTCCCGTGCCGGCCGCGCTCAGGGGATGATCTGATGTACTATCCGGTGATGCTCAACATAGAGGGCAGGAGAATCGCGGTGGTCGGGGGAGGCGAGGTCGCCTGCAGGAAGGTGAAGGACCTTCTCGGTGCCGGGGCTGAAGTCCTGGTCATCGCTCCCGAAATCCATCCTGAAATCGAAAAGATGGCCGGGGAGATGCCGGACAGGCTTTCGCTCAGACGCAGGCCCTATGAGCGCGGGGACATTGAGGGCGTGTCACTGGTTTTTTCCGCAGCGGACGATCCGGCCGTGAACGCGGCGGTGTACGCCGAGGCCTCTGAAAGAAATATATTCATCAACGCCGTGGATGATCCGGGGAACTGCTCGTTTATCGTGCCGTCCATGATAAAGAGGGGTGACCTGATTATTGCGGTCTCTACATCGGGCGCGTCGCCGTCCATGGCGGCCAGAATCAGGAGAGAGATCGAAAAAACGCTTCCCGGTGAAATCGAAAAAACACTCTCCCGGATGAGGAAGGCGCGTGAAATGATCATGCATGACGCGGAATTCGCCCATCTTTCATCTTCGGAAAGAGGAGCTATATTGAAGAAGATATCGCACAACGATGATCTTATAGACCGTATCGTCGCAGCGGAGGGTTCCGCGTCATTGAAAAAACTGCTCAGGGAGATTGTTTAGACGTCTCCCGAAACGGGAAAGACGGAACTTATCAGGAATCCTGCTCGTCCCGGTTTTCGCTCTGCGCCCTGAAATCCTTCCGGGGTTTGGCGAAATTGACCCGAATGTTTCTTCCCTGTATCACCGAATCATTGAGATTGGTAATGGCGATGCGGGCGTCATCGTCCTTCGCCATCTCGACGAAACCGAAACCTTTGGAGCGGCCGGATTCCCTGTCAGTGACAATTTTCGCCGAAGTAACTTCGCCGTGCTGGGCGAAAAGCTCCTTCAGGTTGTCGACTGTCATGCTGTAAGAGAGATTTCCAGCATAGATTTGTGTAGCCATAAAACACCTCGAAAAAAATATAAAAAATGATCCTAAACAAGGCCGTTATTGATTGATTGATGTTTAGGGTATTTTTTCCTGAGTCCGGCGCTCCAGGGATATAAAGCAGCCAGTAAGCAAGGGAAACGCTGCGCTGATCAATGGTGCAGGTTCCGTCATGAAAAGAACGAATAATAACCAGTAAGGATATTTCTATCTTTTAAACAATGATACTGGATATTTGAAATTTTTTAAAATAATTGCACATTTATGAAAATAAGTCAAGTTTCTTTTAAAAAAAAATTGTATTTTGGAGTTTTTTTATCATGAAATTGAAGCTGTTTTGGCGTTGTACGGATTCAAAAATTGCGGCGATTGCGTCTAAAAGCTGGCGGAAAGGCCCCCGTAGAACATCCGGCCGGGGCCGGGCGTGAAGGGATCGGCGTTATAGTCGTCGAGAATGTTCCTGCACATCACGAACACGGTGTAATGCTTCAGAAATTCCTGAGAGATTTTTATCGACATCATCACCGGGTCGTGCAGGTTTACTGCCTGGAAATATGACGTTGAATACCCGGATGCGCCGATTTCCGGACGTGAGCGCATTGCATAGGCGATCTGGTTTATGGTCGAGTATCCCCACAGCGCCAGCGACGTTCCTGAAATGAACCTGACCCTGAAATCGAACGAAACCTGGTGCGCCGGGGTATATTCGAGCAGTTCCCCCTTGTTCACGCTTTCCTCCGGGGTGTCGTCCCTTGCCCGGGCGTGCAGATAAACATAGGAGGCCTGGAGCTGGATGTCGGCCATGCCCCCGACATTTTTGTGCGTGTATGTCAGCAGCAGTTCAAGCCCCTGCGATTCGACGCGGTCGATGTTAACCGGCGGATCGATTCCTCCGGAAATTTTTACGATGCGGTCGTCGACCGCGGTGTAGAAGTAATCCGCCCGCGCGGTCACCATGTCTTCGGCGAGGATGAATTCAAGGCCGCAGCCGGCGTTGTACGCCCTCTCGGGCCTCAGGCTGTGGTCCCTGCGGTCATTGACGATTTTTTCGTATTCACTGAGGTTGGGAAAGCGCGTTTTCATGGATCCTGCAGCTCGCACGCGCATGAGGCCGGGTACGATATCGCCGATGAGGCCCAGTACCGGGTTGAACGAGTCGCGTGTGCCGAGAAGAGCAGGGTCTTCACGGACGATGTAGGCGTCTTCATACTGGTACAGCGCTTCGCGGTATTTGAACCTGTAGAAATACTGCATGTCATAGGAAAGTCCCAGGGTGATGTGAAGCCGGTCCCAGAAGACCATTTCATCCTCAAGCGCAACGCTGAAATACAGGGATTCGAGCTCTTTGATCGGATAGGGGTCGGTTCCGAAGATGGTCGCGGCGATCAGGGGCGATTCATCGCCTGAGAGGGCCTCCTCCTCGCGGTATGAGCTTACGGTGAGCAGCGTCCCGAGGGTCAGTTTGTTCCATTTAGCCAGCCTCCAGGAGGGATACAGATTGCATCCGTAGGCATGGTATTTCTTGATCTCGTAGTGCGGCTCGTACGCCGTGCCTGCCAGCGCCCCGTCTTTGACGAAGCTGTGATCGGTGGATGCGTAACCGATCTGCTCGGCCTTCTGGTAGGTGTAAAACAAAGCGCCCCTGAAATTGAACCTCTTACCGGTCACGGTCAGGTACGGCGAAACGCCGAGGTTGTGTATTCCTGGCCACACGAAAGAACGGTTTCTGAATGCGGCCTGTTTGATGTCTTCGTCATTTACAATGACGAAGACCGGGTCGTCATTCCAGCCCCCTTCGCTCTCCTTGTAATTGGAAAAGGCGTTTGCCTGAAAACTGCTGGTGCGACCTGTCTTGTATGTGTAGCGCACCGACAATCCCGCCTCGATGTCGTCCGAAAAGGAATATCCCGCCTTGCCCGAAACGCTGTACATGGTGTAGCTGTTGTGGTCGACCAGACCGTCATCCTCTACGTAGTCGTTTTTAGCCGGGATGGCGACTGCATCGTAGGTGTAGGGCGCGCCGCCGTTTGCCGGGTCAGGGTACAGATTATACCGCACGAATTTATTGAACCATTTTTTACGCTCGCCGCTATCTAGCGCGGCCGAGGCGTAGTATCCGCCGGACCTGACTATCGACCCGGTGAGCCAGTAGTAGAATTTTTTAACCGGCATCCCCTGCGCGAAGCTCGCGGTCAGGTTGTCGTACTGGCCGTATTCAACCGAGGCCTCGGCGAAAAGACGATCGGGTCGGGCGGTGACAACGTTGATCACTCCAGAGGCCCCTTTTGCTCCATATAGAGCCGAGACTGCTCCACGGTTGATGACAATCGATGATATGTTGATCACCGGTATTGATGATATATCGATATCGGTCGAATATACGTCGTTTACCGGAATTCCGTCGACGAGCAGGGCCAGCTTGTCCTGGTCCATGCCGCGCACGCGAGCGCGTACGTATCCCTTGCGGTGGTTCTCGACCTGCAATCCGGGAACCATTTTGAGTGAGTCCTCGAGGGTCTTGTCTGAATGCGCCTTTATCTGTTCGTCGGTAATCACCGTGGTTGACGAAGCGTCCTCGATAATCGATATGGCCCTGTTCCTGATTATGATCTCGCTCAGGGCGACGCCTCTTTTTCGTTGTTTCTTCTTTCCGTCATCGGTTTGGGTTTCGGATTCAGCAGCATTAACAGCAGGGGAATCCACTGTTGCCGGACTGGCCGTCACCTGCGCGCCGTTGTTTTTTTGTCCCTGCTCCGGTTCTTTGCTTTGAGCAAAAAGAACAGAGCAGGATGCAATCAGGATCAACAGGACAGTCTCAAGCACCGATGATTTGGCGAAAAGGCGCCGACGGGTCATAAACTGGCCGGCAGAAGACTGAAGTATGGCATGGGAAAGCCGGGCGGTTCGCGCGCGTGATGCCGGCGACTGATATGAACCGCTGATCTCCTGTACTCTCCAAATACTCACGGGCAGGTCACGTCCCTCTCCGGCACGGCGGTGTTCGGCCTGTCATCATCCCCGGGGTCCGAATTCATGAAACCCCTCCCGAAATCCGCGATATACTTGGGCCTGCCCAGGGCCCAGTCTGCATCAATCGTGAGCGTAATCTCATGGCTGTCTTCATTCACGGTGACCGTGTCCGCTTCATTGACAAAGGGCGTGCCGGTGCCCTCATGTGCAGTATCATAAAATGAGTAGCGGTCATAGCGGTTCAGAAGGTTTTCCCTGTTGCCGCCGCTGTTGTAGTCGTAAAAGGCCACGATATAATAGTCTCCGGGCGCGATGTTCCCGATGGTTATCGTGCTCGGGTTGGAAGATGAAACGCCCCGGTACAGCACCGGGGTCGACACTGATCTTTCACCGAGCGTACTGTAAAGGTACACTACGTTGATTCTGTCTCCGATATCGCCGGCAGAGATCTCAGTATCCGCCAGGTCCTCGACGCCGGGGTCATCTACACCGCAGGTGCCGGTCCTGCCGGCACCTGCGGTGTACCAGTATATGCCGCCCACTTCGGGATACATCCAGGTTCCATCCTTCGGATCAGCCGATGTGCTTGCCAGGGTGTGCGGGCCTTCACTGTCAATAAAGGGGTATCTGTTATCCGAGTCCCAGAGATCAGCGCTGGTGTTCACTGTAACGGTCAGCTTCCCCTTGTATTTTTTCTCAGCCGCGCTGTCATCGTCGCAAGCAGATATCACCCACAGCAGAAGCGTTGCAAGTATTATATGTATTTTTTTCATATCCATTCTCCATGTTTTATGGTAACAGGTCATTTAGTGTAGTTTTTAGCATAAATAGAAAGAATTGTCTCCGATGTCAATATAAGAATAATATTTTGTGTAAGAAAATTATATCAAAAAATTCAAAAAGAATCCGGCAATTTGTCGATCCTCCGTGTGAATAGGTTTTGTTTTATCTGTGTTTATCTGTGGTAGATTCTTCCGGATTTGGTTCACGCGAAAGCGGGGGTCGCTGATTAAAAATACGCAGGCTTTAAACACAGATGGACACAGATGGGACCGGATGGGACCGGATGGGGCACGGGGAAGAGGGGTTTTTGAATGGATACAGATGTAAATCAAGAATCTTTGCGTCTTGGCTTTTTTGTGTGATGCAATAAAATTAAGCAAAGATTTCTCACACGGAGACGCGGAGGTCGCGGAGAGAATATGATATGCAAAAAGCATGCCCCCTGCGGATAAAGGGACATCAGGCAGGAATGTTTATCCGCCACCCCCGAAGGGGGTTGATGAATTGATAATCTGTAATACTTATATTGCTGTTACAGCGCCCATGCCCCGCGGTAATTGAACACGGTCAAGCCGTCATGGGTGATGCTGACATTGGTCGTTTCTCCCTTTTCAACCGAGACCAGGGAGCCGTTGCTGTCGAGCGCATCATAGGGATCGTTGGTGGCGTTGCCTGCCGTTGAGTTGGAATCATAAATACAATACGGGTCGTCTTTGCTGGGTATAACGTCAGAATCATGATTCTGATCGTAGTAGACAATAAGGTAATATGATCCGTGGTACACGCCGGAAATGGTGATTGAACCGGTGCCGGCTGGGCTGTCTTCCGTGGAACCGCACTGCGCCACATAGTAGTCCGGGTACAGGCCCAGGCCCCGGTGCAGGCAGGCATAGACTCTGCCGGTTGCCGTGCCGGTCAGTGTCCCGAAATCGGACACTGCGGCGAAATTATAGTTTATTCTGATCGACCCGTTCGGGTTCGACGGGCCGTCGACATCGTCGCAGGAAAAGATTGCGGCGAGCGCAATGGCCATGATGAGATAGATAATTTTTTTCATTAGATTTCCTTTAGAAAAAAGAAATGGACTCCCTAAAGAGCCTGTACCCGCAGAAGCGGGTACAGGTGTGACAGGTGAGATTTTTTAATTCTCAAGGGATGTCCCATGCGCCCTGGTCTCCGAATACTGCTGCATCAACTTCATATATCATTGATCCTGTTTCAGGTATTGTTGTTGTTTGACCTTTAGTTATCGTGACAAGGCCCGCGTCATTTTTAATCGCAACATATGGACTTGCTGTCGCATGATATGTTCCATCTGTACTGTGATAAAGCATGTAGGGATCGCCGCTGCGCGCTATGCTTTTCTGGGAGTAGTCGGCATCATAGAAAACCAGTACGTAATAATCTCCCGCAGGAATATTGTTCAGTGTTATGGAACCCACAAAATCTGCTGCATCGTCAACGGCAACACCGGTAGTTTCATCATAGGTATAATATTCGTAGGGGAATAAGCTCATCGTGTTATACAGATAAACATAGATTTGCTTGGTCGCGTCAGGATCGGTACTGATCGCGGGAGTAGCTCCGCCGTCACCTGCACCGTCAAAATCAAAATTCACGACAAGAGTTCCATTTGAACTCGATGTGCTGTTGTCATCATCGTCGCACGCCGGAATGATCCATAAAAGAAGAGCGAGCACTAACAGAGATATTTTTTTCATGGCGTTCCTCCAGAGCTTTTATCGGCCTGGCCTGGTTCCCGGGCCGGAATTTCGTTATTATGCAGGATAATGCAGGATGTTGTCAATATAAAGATTTTTGAGTCATCCGGAATAGTTCGGATTGTGCACGAATACAGTTATTTTAAGTCTTTCGCGAGAAAGACATGGCAATCCTTTGGTATCGACTAAACGTCACTGTTTCACTCTGTCATCCCAGTGAAAACAGGGATCCATCTTCATCATTATGGACTACCGCTGTAGCCTGTGCCCGTGGAAGGGGGTACGGGAGTAACGGAAGAATATCTTATCACCGAAGGATCGCCACGGTCGTTTCACTCCCTCGCGATGACTGTATCCATCATGCTCCGCTTACTTCGCGTCTCCTTCGCGTGATCCAATCCCTTCATTCCCTCTTTATCTCCCTATCCCCTGAACTTACACCTCTTACATTTTTTATCTTATCCGGGTCCGTCGCCTCAGTGGCCGTCTTTTCAAAATTTCCGTTAAAAAAGGAATTTTTCCCCCTTGCTATCGGCGCGGGGCGTTACCCGAAAACCCGTCTACGACGTCGAAGAATATATTATTTTCCCGGCCTCGGTGAAATCGTAGCTGCCCAGGGGCTCGACCTTTTTCCTGAACTGCTCGGTGCCAAGCACTTCGATGAGGGCCTGCACCCATTTGTCGAAAAAGGTTTTCTGCAGCAGCACCATGTCGAAGCTCTCCCTCACCAGGGGGACGAACCCGAGCCCGAGCAGGCGCGATATCGCTACCGACGCGATGCCGACGTCATACTCTCCCGACAGGAGCGAGAGCCCGACCTCCATGTGGGTGTACACTTCGTCGCCGTACCCCTGGATATTCGCGGGATCGATTCCCAGCTTTTCAAGATTGTAGTCGAGAAGCAGGCGGGTGCCGGACCCTTTCTGCCGGTTGATGAAGCGGACGCCCGGGACTGTCAGGTCCTCGAATGTCTTCACGTTTTTTTCGGATTTCGGGGACACGACGAAACCGAGCTCGCGGTAAAACAGGTGCACGACCGCCACGTCCATGTCCCTGAACATTTCAGCGACCTGGGGGATGTTGTATCCGCCGCTCTGGGGATCGAAGAGGTGGCACCACGCGATATCGGTCTCTTTCTGCATGAGCAGGTGGAGACCCTCGGTGCTCCCGGTCGCGCTCGTGTAAATGTGGAAGTCGGGGTAGATGTTCTTCATGTAAGTGAACAGGATGTTCAGCACCGGGTCATTGCTGCCCGAGGCGAGGAGCGCGCCCCGGTGGCCTTTCCCCCGGGTTTTCATCACATTTATGTCCTTCTGGGCGCTGGTGCGTATCCATTCGTCGATGATGTCCTTGGGAAAGAGCCATTTGCCGGTCACGCGGGTGCAGGGGATTTTCTTTTGTTTGATAAGGGCGTAGACCTGTTTTTCGTGGATGCCGAGATAGTCGGCAACCTCCTTGGTGCTCATCATTAATTCAGGCACTGTTTTACCTCTGGTAACGGAATTTTTCTTTTTTTAAGAGTATAATAACAGGGTGCCGGGTAATAAATCAAGAAAATTATATATATGGATTACCTTTCCAGGGTTACCGGGGGATGCCCCTCCGTTATCTGCGGCACGAAATCCTTGCGTTTCTGTCCCACTTTCAAAAATTTCCCCACCAGCAGGATGCTCCGGTCCATGGGGATTTTTTCGAGGTCGACTTCCTGCATGAAACGGCTTACGGTGCTGCCGATGATTTTTTGATTGCTCAGGTCTCCTGCGCTGCATACCAGGGCGACCGGGGTGTCCGCCGGATAATGGCGGTTCAGCTTTGAGAAAAAATCCCCGAAATCGAGCAGCATGGTATAAACAACCAGGCTGCTTCCCGCGACCATGAGTTTTTCATTGGTGTCGACACGGCCTTCCCAGTCCTTCATCGTGAGAATGACGGCGCTGGTGTCGTAACCGAAGGTCGTGCTCATTTTTACCGCTGCGCTCGCCGCCTGGAACGCGCCGATTCCGGGAACTATTTCAGTTTCAATATCCGAGGGCAGCATTTCGAGCATGAAAGTGAGGCCGTAAACCATCGGGTCTCCCCCCTGCAGGTCGGCGACGATTTTTCCGTTTCTGACAGCGCCTGTTATGCGCTCGGTCAGCTGCTGCCTGGCCCTGGCTCCAAGCTCCGCCTTTGCGCGCTTTTCAGGGTCTTTTATCCTGGCGGGGTCGGCGCCGTACATGATGCGAAGCCCGACGGTCCGGTACCAAATCTCTTTGCCTTCGATGTATTCTTTCCAGGCGTTTTTATCGTACTCGCTTTCGACGAGCACGATGTCGGCCTTTTCGATCGCGCGCGCGCCCCGTACGCTGATGAGGTCGGGGGCCGTGCCCATTCCGATTATGTAGAATTTTCCGGCCCCGGGTTTCGCGGATGCAAAAGAACTGCAGGCGAAGATGATGATTGCGCAATAGAAGAATAATCTCGCTTTCATGGGAACTCCTTGGATATAGTATTATTCGACTGAGATAACGCCGCGACGATCATTCCTGCTGATTCCGGGGCTCCTCTTCTTTCCCGGCGCGCCCGAGCTCGATGAAATACCAGGTCATGATTCCGAGAATAAAAATGAAACCGGTCGTGATGAGCGGCAGGCCGCGGTCCTTGATTGCAAGAAGCATAAGCCTCTGGCCGCCCTGGTTGTCTGTTTTATAGTCACGTTCCTTGTTGCAGGAATCCTTTTCTGATGCCGCTTCCTGAATCCGGGCCTGGGCCAGGAAGTCCCGTTTGCGTTCCTTGACCATGTTAAGGAAAAGCTCATATCCGCCGTAGGAGCCGGGTTTCAGGTACTCTATCGGGATTTCGGTCCCTGATAGGTCCCTGAGCAGGACCGAGGTCCGGGCGATGCGTCCGTTCATCAGGGTGTCGTCGCCGTAATAAGCATGGCTGATGTACGAGACGGTCAGTATTTCACCGCTGCCAAGTTTCACCTGCCCGCCCTCTGCAAGCGGATGGCTTTCCCATTCTCCAAGGGCCGAGGTCAGGACGTGGCCGAACATTACGAGCAGGAAGAAGCAGTGGACCATCGAGGGAGATATCCTCAGAAGAAAAGTCCTTCGACCCAGCGAATTTCTGAGCGCCCATATCTGTGCCAGCCTGTTGAGGGAGCAGCAGAAGGTGTTCACGCCGAGAAGAAAGAGCGATAGAATCAGCGGATACAGCCACCATGTTATTCCGGGTCTCGCAGCGCCCTGGCTCATCATCCATTCCTGTATCGTGAAGGAATTCATCGAATCGATGAATTCGTAGTTGTTCATCGCGTAAACCGATCCGACGAGAAAGAAAACGACGCATGCCATGAGGAGGCGGAAGCTGTTTTTGAGGCTTGATATGAAGTCCCATATCGCGCGCATCATGTCATCCTCCTATCCGCGGAAAGGTCATTTCATGCAGGTATGAAGAGAATGACGCTGCAAAGACGATGATAGCGCCCGCGGCCGCGAACAGGGCCTTTTTCCTGCCGTCCCATTCGGGCAGGAACCGCAGGTGAATGTACGCCGCGTAGTAGAGCCAGATTGCGGCTGACATCATGTGGCGTGAGCTCCACTTGAACGTGCAGCCCCATCCGATCTGGCACCATATCGCGCCCGTGATCTGCGCCACGGAGTAAATGATGAATCCCCAAACAATATAACCGTGGAATGACCTGGTATCTTTCCTGACGAGGATTGATTTCGCGGCCAGCAGGGCGCCGCAAAAAAAGAAGGCGTGCGCCGTGACTTCGGTGAAGAAGAAAACGCTGGCCCAGGCCGTTATTTTCTGCGGCGTGGGCGGTATCATCCCCCTGGGATAAAACAACGCGAAGGCCGAGGCTATGAGCACCGGCGCCAGCAACGGGCCCCAGTCGCGGTCGTGCTGCAGCAGGGCCGAGAACAGGGCCACCGTGGCCATGGCGCATGGCAGAAGATACGGGCCCTCAAACATGGGATTGGGAATGAACGTTCCCGACAGCCATCCGCGGCCGACAAGGTACAGGATATTGAATATCACGCCGAACGAGAGAAAGGCCAGCGCAGACTCGCGTATGCGGATGTAATAGAGTATCAATGCAACGGCGTATGAGCCGACCGCCACGTAGAGTATGGGATGGTTTCCTGTCGCGAACATTAAAAATCACCTGGCCCTTATCATCACAATATGCGACAGGCCCCAGATGTCCCTGTCAACAAAATAATCTTCGGCGGGCGCCAGCATGATGTTGCCGGCCGGATTTTTCCCGTCGATTTCGCGGGCCAGCAGCATGCCCTTGCCGTCCTCGGTTGAGAATATCTCCCTGCCCGAGAACAGGCAGCGGTACCCGTCGCACGCGACGAAGAGGAAGAAATCGTCGGGACCGCATCCGAAAAAGTTCTTCTTCAGAAATCCGCGAAGACCGTACCCGCTGAGCGACGATATCGATTTGTAGCCCCTGCCATGGCCCACGCGCACCCAGTTGTCTTTACTCGCCGATTCGACCCCTGCGAATGAGGCTGCGGCCGTTTTTTCGCCGCTGATGCAGGTGAGCGACGCAGCCGAGCATTCGGCTCCTTTCTTCATCACCGGGAGCATGGCGTCAGGGGAGGGCAGTAGTCCGAGCGATATTTCGACCACGTCGTCGAGATACCGGCCGGTGTCGGTGTCCTTCGGGCACACGAGCCTGAGTCCCTTGATCGGCCCGTGATGGATGTTT
>JAKLIV010000103.1 GCA_022709405.1 Spirochaetota bacterium | reverse complement strand
GATGTACATGGGGATGAGGAAGAGCACCCCGCCGTAATCGCCCTGCCAGGAGCCGTCGTCGTGTTGTCTGGATGCGAGGTTCGCCAGCGCCCTGTCTATCGCCGAGCGTATCTCCCGAGTTCCGAGGATTTCGTCAGCTTTCCTGTCCATCGTTTATCACTGCTGACGTCAGGGCATCGCCCTGAGCGCGTGCCTGAAATTCTCGAAATCCTCCTGGAATTCGTCCCTGGCATTGTCCCTGTTGGCAAGGAGCTTCATGGCCGTGTCGGTGTATCCTTCCCAGAATCCTCCTCCATAGATTTCTTCCTGGAGGTTTTCATAAATATCGAGCATTTCCTTTTTCCACTTCGGGTCTATTGAAACGGCCTTTTCCGCCTGTTTGTGGCAATAGCGGCAGGATTCGCAGTCCCGGTTCTGGCAGCCGTGCTTCTTGAAATGATCGATGAAACCGTCGAGCTTCCTGTTGTCGATATGCACCGGGTTTTCGCCTATGAGCGGGAACAGCACATTGCCCTTTTCGCCGAATTTCACGACCTTCATGAACTTGACCAGGTTCACGGCTTTGGGCTTCATGAAGTATTTGAACATTCTGCGCTTCGAGAAGGCGTCTTTCTCTCGCTCGGTGAATTTATGAAAGGGATACGCGTAGTTCTGTATGATGTCCATCAGGTTGCCGTCGTATCTGCGGTCGTGGTAAGCCTTGACACGCTCCAGTAAAATTGCGGTCGGCGTGTTCCTTTCGACGATCTTGAAGTTCTCGTATCCCATGTCCTCGTAGATCTTTATGTCCTCGGGTCTGATCCAGTTGGCCCTGAGGTAGTTTACCGGGTCGGTCAGGCGGATGTAGTTGCAGTAGAGCGAGCAGAAATCGAGCGGGAACCCCCTTGATCTTTTCTGCGATGCGGCCGACAGGCCAACTGCATGGTTTCCGGCGATCGCGCAGTCCTGCCTGCACCAGTTGTTTACGATAAGCTGGAGCTCCACGTCGTCGCCGGCAGCCTTTCTCATCTCCTCAAGCACCCTGAATTCCCGGTGGATGTTGACCTCCGACACAACGATGTAGTCGGCGCCGGCGTCCTTCCAGAAACGGATCTTGCGCGGGTTGTCGGTGTAACGGTGCGAGCTTATCCTGACCTTGAGCCCGGGGTAGCGGCGTTTGATGAGCTTCAGGAAGAACAGGTTCGAGACCGTGACCGAATCCACGTTGATGCCGTCGAGCCAGTCGAGCAGCTCGTTCATTTTTTTCTGGCCTTCGCTGGTGAACTCCATGTTGCTCATGGAGGAGGCGTTGAGCAGGTAGTTGAACCCGATGCCTCTCTTGCGGGTCTCGGCGACGTACCTGGCCAGTGCTTCCCTGCCGACTTCGGGCAGGTAGAACGACGGCCTGCCTCCGCCGAAATAGTCCGAGGTGAGTTTGCCGTATATCTCGTACACCGGGTATGGCGCGAGGCCGTCGAGCAGCGCGTAGTCGAAGTTGCATGCTACTGAAAATTTCATTGATGTTTCTCCTTCATGGTTGATCGTATCGTTAGCGCCGGGTTGAACCGGTTTTGAGACCGGCGCCACAGTATCTTTTTTCTTCCCGGTTTTCTTTGCTGAGTATTTCCGCGACGGCCTTTTTTATGTCAACGCGGGTGTCGATGCACCCTTCCCTGACAAGAGGAATGATGGTGATATCGGGAGCTTGATTGCCGCTCCCGAAAAGCTCGCTGACGTTGGCGACGCCTTCGTTCAGCTCCTTTTCGCAGGCGACCGCGACTATCGCGAGCGGCCTGGTCTTCTTCACGTACTTCAGTGCGAGCGACCCTCCCGGGGCCACGCAGACTCCGCTGAATCCCGCTTCAAGCGCGGCCTTTCTTAAAAGGTTCACCTGGCATGCAGGATTGCACTCGACGCAGACGAGCCCGTCCTCGCCGGCGGCCGCCCTGCAGGTCGAGCTCACGCGAAGGCAGTGGGGCAGCAGAAGGATCGTGTCCCCGGCCGGTATCGGGCGCTCCTGCGCCCGTGCCTTCATTTTTTTTCTCTGAACCGCCGTATCCTTGAGGTCTATCGTCGTTATTTTTGCTGACATGCTTTTTCCTCCCCGGTGATGATCAGTTTAGACTGATTGAGTTCGTGAACGCATGAGGCCCCGGCGCAGAACATCGCGCGCCTGAGCGTCTCTATGACGATGCCGAGCGATTCGATAGCGGATTCCGCCGATTCACAGGCAGCCCTGAACAGGGGCATTCCGATTCCCGCGATATCCGCGCCGAGCGCGATCGCCTTGGCAGCGTCAATGCCCGTGCGGATGCCGCCGCTTGCTATGACAGGCAGGTCGGGCGCGCCGGACCTGGCCATGAGAACCGATTCTGCCGTCGGTATTCCCCATGAAGCGAATGCCTGCGCAACGCTTTTATCCGAGTTGTTTATGGCCCTGCGCCGCTCGACCTCGCTCCACGATGTGCCGCCGGCCCCGGCGACGTCGATGCATCTGACCCCGGCGTTCGCGAGATCGCGCGCCGCTGTCTCTGATATGCCGAAGCATACCTCCTTGGCGATGACGGGTACCCGAACCGTCCTGCATATGGTTTCGATTTTTTTGAGCAGGCCGGAGAAGCGCGTGTTCCCGCCGGGCTGCAGCGCCTCCTGAAGGGGATTCAGGTGCAGGATGAGCGCGTCGGCGTCGATCATTTCGACCGCACTGATGCATTCCCCGGCGCCGTATCCGTAATTGAGCTGCACGGCCCCGATGTTAGCGCACAGGTAGATGTCCGGCGCAACATCGCGGACCATAAACGACTCCGCGCAGCCCGGATCGTCGATCGCGCAGCGCTGGGAACCCACGCCCATGGCGACTCCGTGGCGCTGCGCCGCCGCGGCAAGGTTCCGGTTGATCCTCCCGGCCTCGTCTATGCCGCCTACCATCGATGATATCAGTACTGGAGCGGAGAGCATTTCTCCCAGGAACCGCACCGAAAGGTCGACTGCGTCAAGATCGATCTCGGGAACCGCCTGGTGTATTATCCGGTATTTCTCCAATCCGGTCGTTGTTCCGGCGAAACCGGTGTCGCAGTTGAGCGAGATCTCGATGTGCTCGAGTTTTCGGCTCCTGTGTTCGGCGGCCGCGCCTGTTCTTATGTTCATTGCCCGTCCTCCGGCGTTCACCTGTCCCTTCCGGACAGGGATTCTGTTATTGTCTTGAGCTCGGTCCTGTAGCTGTAATCGATCGGCAGATTGTCGATGATTTCGAAGCATCTCGCGCTGCTTGAATCGACAAGAGCTTCGGTGCGCTCTCTGGCCCCGGTCGATTCAAGCAGGGTCATCACGGTGCGAACGGCGCAGTCATCAATCTGTTCCATGGCGTAAATACGGTCGAGGCTCGCCCTGTCGCTCTTTGAGGCGGACGAAAGCATGTGCACGACGGGAAGGCTCTTTTTTTTCCTGCGGATGTCGCTGGCTTCCGGTTTGCCCGTCGCCTTCGCAGATCCCCATATACCCAGTATGTCGTCCCTCGCCTGAAACGCAATGCCGAGCATCATCCCCAGCTCGCCGAATTTTTCGGCGGTGCGCCGCTCGCCGCACCCCGCCGTCGCGCCGGCCTTGAGCGCCGCCGAGATAAGGGCTCCGGTTTTATTGCGTATCATCTCGAGGTACTGGTGCGCGCTGATGTCGTTCATGTTCTCGAAGCCAATGTCAAGGTGCTGGCCTTCGATGATATGCAGCGTGGCTTCCTCGATGATCATGACGATCTCGACGGTCTTTTCGGCGGTGAAGCCCAGTTCGCGGTATTCGCCGAGAGCCATGGACGCGATGACTTTCGCTGCGGTGCCTGCGTTGATCGCCTGGGGGACACCCCATATTCTCCATACGGTGGGGCGATGCCGTCGCTCCGAGTCGTTGTCCTGGATGTCGTCGTGTATGAGCGAATAGTTGTGCACGAGCTCTATCGCGACGGCCGCCGGAAGGGCCTTCGCGTGATCGCCGCACACGGCCTCGCATGCGAGCAGGCACAGTCCCGGCCGCAGCGCTTTTCCCGAATCCCCGGTGATCGGGGCGCCGTTTTCATCGATCCAGCCCAGGTGGTAGCGTATCATGTCGTACAGCTGCGATTCGCGGCGACAGACGATCTTTTTCATCAGAGAGTCGATTTCGGGCCTGTATCTTGAAAACAATGCCGGCATGCTCATCTCCATGCCCCCGCTCTTTGTTTCGTCTTTTCCCGGTGGATGTCCGAATAGAGGGACCATATCTGCCGCGCGATCCCGGCGGCGTCGAGGCCCGACTTTTCACGCATGAGAGCCTGCGGCCCGTGTTCGATGAACTCGTCCTGCAGCGCAACGGTCTTCACGGCGATGCCGCGCATGCCTTCACGGTTGAGAAATTCGAGCACTGCGCTCCCGAATCCGCCGCTGACCACGTTTTCTTCGACCGTTACGATCGTCCCCGTGGAAGCGGCCGCTTCGAGGATGATATCCCCGTCGAGGGGCTTGATGTAGCGCATGTTCGCCACCGTGCAGTCGATTCCCGCGTTTGCCAGCTGTTCCGCCGCCGCCAGGGACGGCCCGACCATCGAGCCGACCGCGAGGATCGCGCAGTCCGACCCTTCCCGCAGTATCTCGCCCTTGCCCGGGCGCAGCATGCAGCCGTTCTTTTTTGACCGGGCCGCGGTGTTCCCCCTGGGATACCTGATTGCGAAGGGTCTTCGCGCCGCCACCGCGGTTCCCAGCATGTCGCGCAGTTCGGCGCCGTCCATGGGCGCGCACAGCGTGAGGCCGGGCACCGTGCGCAGGAACGATATGTCGAATATTCCCTGGTGCGTCTTGCCGTCGTCGCCGACGACGCCGGCGCGGTCGATCGCGAAAATTACCGGCAGCCCCTGGATGCACACGTCGTGGATGATCTGGTCGTACGCTCTTTGCAAAAATGTGGAGTATATGGCCACGACCGGTATGAATCCCTGGGTTGCGATCCCGGCGGCCATGGTCACGGCATGCTGCTCGCAGATGCCGACATCGAACACCCTGTCGGGGAATTTTCTGGCGACCGGGGCGAGTCCCGTGCCGTCGGTCATAGCTGCCGTTACAGCGACGATTTTTTCGTTTCGCTCCATCAGGTCCATCAGGGACTCGGCGAATATCCCGCTGAATGTGCATTCATCTTCGGGGGCGTCTTTTTTGCACGAAGGCGCGATGCCGTGGAAATGCACCGCGTTGGCCTCCGCCGGGCGATATCCCTTGCCTTTTTTCGTGACCACATGGATGATCGCCGGACCCGAATGAGAGTCCCGTCTTCTGGCCAGGATCTCTTCGAGCTCGGCGATATTGTGCCCGTCGACCGGTCCCATGTACAGCAGGCCGAGCTCCTCCCACAGGGTTCCCGGCATGATCGTGTTTCTGAACATTCTTTTCATGATGGCGCCCATTTCCAGGAAGCTCCTGCCGAAGGGAAGAGCGGATGCTCTGTCGTGGATGCGGTTCTTGGCGGATATGTATTTCCGGTTGCATCGGATTTTCTGAAGCGCCCTGCAGATCGATCCAACCGTAGGGGATATCGACATACCGTTGTCGTTCAGGATAATGGTTAAGTCGGTTCCCGCGTGTCCCGCGTGGTTGATCGCCTCGAGCGCTATTCCTGCTCCGAGCGATCCGTCTCCGATGACCGCGATCACCCGGTCGGCAGATTCTTTCAGCTTGATCGCAGCCGCTATCCCTGCGGCGGTCGAGACCGATGTCCCTGCGTGGCCGCTGAACACCGGGTCATGCTCGCTTTCGAGCGGGTCGGGAAATCCCGACAGGCCCCGGTGTCGGCGTATCGTCCCAAATTCTTCTTTTCGTCCGGTAAGTATCTTGTGGGTATAGCACTGGTGGCCCACGTCCCAGATTATCCTGTCGCTCGGGCTGTTGAAGACCCGGTGAAGAGCCACGGTGAGTTCGACAACCCCCAGGTTCGACGCCAGGTGTCCTCCGTTTTCATGCGAGGTGCTGACGAGCATGGAGCGGATCTCCCGGCATAGATGCGTGAGTTCGTCGTGCCCCATGTTTTTCAGGTCTTCAGGTGATCCGATTCTTTCCAGTTTTGTTTTCATGTTTTCCCGCCAGGATTATCAGTTATTTGGAAACCATAAATATTCAGATGGAAACGAAATTATTAATATGAAAAACTTTCAAGCAATTAATGGAAACCAAAAAAATATTTTTATAAAAATTTAGGGACGCTGCATATTAATCCTGGAAAACAGAAGATGGTAACTGGTATAATACCTCGAAATACCAGGAGTTATAATTATTTCGTTAAAAACCGTTTCCAGAATAGTTAAAAGAGATTATTATATGGAAACTATATATGGAATAATGGAAACTGAAAATATTTTAAAGGAAACCAAAATAAATATATGGAAACTAAAAATGAATTTTGGGTTTTAAAAGAGGGTATATACCTGAAAAATATGCACACCCGGGAGTGGTGTGGCCATTTTAAACATTATTTTCGGAAAGTGAAAAAGCTTGTATGTCGGGCCGGGGCTGTTTTATACCCGTCGTGAGGCCGGTATCATACGGCATCGGGAATGATGCCGTATGAAGGCATATGGTGATTAATTTACTGTGCGGGTCATCTTTGTTCGATCGGCACGAAATCCCTTATATTGTCGCCGATATAAAGCTGGCGCGGCCTCCCGATCTTGAGCGGCCGGCTGTCGTGCATCTCCTTCCACTGCGCTATCCAGCCGGGCAGCCTTCCGATCGCGAACATCACGGTGAACATGTTGGTAGGAATGCCGAGCATGCGGTAGAGCAGGCCGCTGTAGAAATCGACGTTCGGGTACAGCTTCTTGTCGATGAAAAATTGATCGGCAAGCGCGGCGTTTTCGAGATCCATGGCTATATCGATGAGCGGCTCATGGATGTTGTATTTGGCGACGAACTCATGGCACATTTTTTTCAGAATCGTGGCCCTGGGGTCGAAGTTCTTGTATATTCTGTGGCCGAAACCGAACAGCTTGAACCTGCTTTCCTTGTCCTTGGCCATGGAAATGCACTGCTTGATGGTGAACCCGTCCTCCCTGATCGTTTCGAGCATTTCGATCACTCGCTGGTTCGCACCGCCGTGCAGCGGCCCCCACAGCGCGCATATACCCGCGCAGATCGACGAGTAGAGGTTCGCCATGCTGCTTCCCACGAGCCTTACGGTCGAGGTGCTGCAGTTCTGTTCGTGGTCCGCATGCAGTATGAGCAGGGTGTTCAGCGCCCGGTCCATGTCGATCTCGACATTGTACGGCTTTACCGGGCTGTTGAACATCATGTTCAGGAAATTTGCGCAGTACATGAGGTCATGGCGGGGATACACGAACGGCTCGCCTATCGAATGTTTGTACGAGTAAGCGGCGATGGTGCGTATCTTGGAGATGAGGCGTACGGCCATGAGGTCGAACGTGTCGCTTTCGAAGTTGTCGGTGAAATAGCCCGGGTAGTAGACCGAAAGCGCGTTGACCATGGTGCTCAACACCGCCATGGGGTGGCCCGTCGGCGGGAAACCGTCGAAAAACCTGAGCATGTCCTCGTGGATCATGGAATTCTCGGTCAGCCTCTGGGAAAAAAGCCGGCGCTCTGAAAGGTTGGGAAGATGACCGTAAATGAGCAGGTAGGCGGTTTCCACGAAGGTGGATTTCTCGGCGAGCACCTCGATTGGAATCCCCCTGTACCGCAATATCCCCTTTTCTCCGTCGATGAACGTGATCGCGCTCTGGCAGGAGCCGGTGTTCTGGTAGCCGACATCCAGTGTTATGAGCCCCGAATCTTTTCTGAGATTCGTGATGTCGACCGCCTTTTCGTTCTCGGTCCCGTTGAAGACCGGCAGTTCGTATTGTTTGCCGTTGTAAGAGAGTACCGCCTTTTCCATTCTTTTCCGCCTTTTTTCTATAGAAGCCTGTTTATGGCTTCGGTTATTCGCTCCAGTCCTTTCTTGATGTTTTCGTCGGATGTGGCGTAGGAGAGCCTGAGGTAGTTGTCGTTGCCGAATTCGACGCCCGGAACTACCGCGACCCTCGCCTCGTCAAGAAGATAGGAGCACAGCATCGACGAGTTTCTGTCGCTTTTGTATTTTTCCTTCACCGCCTTCCAGCCCTTGAGCTCGAACACGCCTGATACGCCCGGGAAAGCGTAAAACGCCCCGTCCGGATACAGGCACGAGAATCCGGGAATCCTGTTGAGCCCCTCGACGATGAGCTTTCTCCTGCGGGTGAAGGCCTGGAGCATGTCGTTGATGACTGCCTGGTCGCCGTCGAGCGCTTCGACGGCCGCCCACTGGGCTATGGATGTCGGGTTCGATGTCGACTGGCTTTGGAGCGTTTCGACATGCTTGATGATCTCGGCGTCGCCGGCCATGTACCCGATCCTCCAGCCGGTCATGGAGTAGGTCTTGGACACGCCGTTCAGGACCACGGTGCGTTTTTTCATTTCATCCGATATGGACGCCATGTTGCAGAAGGTGAGGCCGTCGTACAGCATGCACTCGTAGATGTCGTCGGATATGACCAGGGCCTCGCTGTCCCCGAGAACCTCCGCGATGGCCACGAGCTCCTCCTTGTGGTAGACCGAGCCGGTCGGGTTCGAAGGCGAGTTCAATATCACCGCCTTGGTTCTTTTAGAAAGGCTCTTCCTGAGCTGGGCCGGGGTCATTTTGAATCCCTGCGACTCGGGACAGTCCACGATTACCGGTTTGCCGCCGGCCAGGGTGACCATCGACGGGTATGAAACCCAGTAGGGCGCAGGCACGATCACCTCGTCCCCGTCGTTCAGAAGGACCTGCATCAGGTTGTAGAACGAGTGCTTGCCGCCGCAGTTGATGGTTACCTCCGACGGCTTGTATTCCAGGCCGTTGTCCCTCAGGAACTTGGCAATGACGGCCTTCTTGAGCTCCGGTATGCCTCCTGCCGGAGTATATTTGGTCTTGCCCGCGTCGATCGCCCTGTGCGCCGCGTCCTTGATGGGCACCGGCGTGTCGAAATCCGGCTCGCCCGCCCCGAAACCCACAACGTCGATTCCCTGCGACTTGAGCCTGTTCGCCAGCGCCGTGAGCTCGAGCGTGGCCGACGGTTTTACCTGTGTGATCCTTTGTGAAAAGCGCATACTTTCCCCCGATGATGTTAATGTTTCGATGTTGACCCCGAAGCCCTCGAGAAGATCCCTGGATTTGGATTTCGCTTTTTCAAGGGCCTTGAGGCCTTTATCCGTAATGGAATAATATTTCCGGATTTTTCCGTTTATGTTCCTGTCTTCCTGGACCAGGTACTTTTTACTTTCAAACTTGTGAAATGCCGAATACAGAGTCCCGTAGGACAGGACGAATCCGTACCTGCCGAGCTTTTCATGGACTTCCTTGCCGTAAATGGGCCCCTCGGACGCATGCTGGAGTATGTATATCTTGATGAACCCGAGCATGAATTCATGGATCATTTCGTCGGCCATGCCGGCCTCCATGCATAAAACCCCGGATTTGAAGAATAAACTGCATGCTTCTCTGCATGCAAGCATATTGCGTTCTTGAGGGCGGATTTATGAAAAATATTTTCATTAATAATATGAAAATTCATGGATTCTGGTTTCACTTTATGATATCATTTTCTGATATCAGACGGCCGGATATGGCTGTTTTTGTCAATATAAAAAATGTTGACCTTTTTCAAATTCAGGCGATATTTAAAGGTGGTAGTTCCATTTCGGTGAGTTTTTGGATTATGGTGGGGTTAATGATCATAAAAGCGCGTTTCAGCAAGATTATTCTTTCATTACTAACTCTTTTCATCTTGATAACAATGGCATGCGATCGGGTTTCGCCTTTTCAGAACAAGATCAGGGGCGGGCTTGGGGTTACGGGCAAGCCCATGATTGTGAACAGTCTTGCATATGCGAACCTCACCGACCGAAGGGTCGTTTTCAACGATAATGGCGTGGGTCTTGCGGTTGTAAGCAAGAACAGCGGCAGTACGTCTTATACTTGTTATTCCCTTTACTATTCAGTATTCAGTCCATCCAGCGGCACATGGAGCGAGGAGGCCCTGCTGCAGGTTGTCGGCAGTTACAGCAATTTCGCCCTGGCCTCTGACGGGGAGAATTTCATGCTTGTATTCATCTACAATAGCGGACTTTTTTCGCGAACCTATGCGAACGGCGCCTGGAGCACTGTTGATATGCTGCCGATGGTCAATTCATACTTATATTGTGATGATCTCATGCTTTTCGGATCGCCGACCGGCTATCTCGCGGTGTACCGGGACAACTCGTACTATTACTATTATGCCTGCGTTTTTGAGGGCAGCTCTTGGGGTGACTGTACGCAGCTGGCTTACGCATCGTCGGTTTTTACTGAAAGCATGATCGCCTCCAATGGGGCTGGCGGATACTGTTTTGCATGGATTTATAATTACACAGTCAATGCGGTCATATACGACCCGGCGGCGGAGTGGGGGACTCTCCCGGTCACGCCGACAATACTGTCGGACTCCCTGACGAGCTGCCAGGGCCTTGCACTCGTATCTGACGGTGCGGGGTATTGCGCCGCATGGGAGGAATTTTCAAGCACGGGGATCGATAACGATGTCATGGCGTCGATATATGACGATGCTTCCGGTACCTGGATAGCGAAAACCGCGATGGACAATACAGATGCCGCCTGGGATGCCAATGCCTATTCGCCGGCTCTGGCTACTAATGGTTCCTCGTACGGCGTTGCCTGGATACAGAACGATGCCAGTAATGACAGGGTTGTGGCCAGGGGCTGCAGCGGCACGACCTGGGACACCGACTGTGAGGTGTTGAGCGATGCAGGAGCGCCTGTGTGGAACGCCAGGGGGGCTTCGAACGGCGATACCTACGCGGTCGGCTACATTCAGTATGACAGCGCGCTGAATCTGGACAAGCCCTTTGTGAGGATACTTGATCCGGGGTCCGGCCTGGGCTGGGGGGCCGCGCAGCGGCTCTCGAACGACTCCCTCGGAAACGACAGCTATCTGGCCCTGAGGTCCGACGGTACCGGGTACCTTGCGGCCTGGAGACAGCAGGAGGCGACAGCTGATCGTCTCTTTGCCTCTGAATTCGACGGTTCGGCCTGGGGAACTCCCGTCACTGCGGATGCGGGCAGCTACCCTGCAGAAATCCCCAAACTGCGGTCATACGACGGCGGCTATTATTTTCAGTGGACCGAAGACAACGATCAAGGCAATACCTGCAATGTAAACGCCCTGCTTCCCTCGGGCTGGACCGGCGCGCGCGATGTCGCTTCCGATAATGACGACGACAGTTCGTGCCTCACGAATAAAATCGCCGCAGCAACTGCGGATTCGGGCGCGTTCATGGTCGCGTATCTTCAGCATGACAACGGCGTGGCCAAGGTTTTCGGCCGTATCAACAATGGCGCCTGGGGAGATCCCTTTGTCATAGCCGATGATTTTTCGGATTATTATTCCATCGAGCTCATGATTGCAACCGATGGTACCGATTTTATGGCGGTTATTTCGTATTACAGTTCATCGGATTATTATTATCATCTCTATACCCGGACCTATACAGCGGCCGGGCTGGAGACCGATACGGGAGACCTGCTCCCGACGGGCACGACGAATCCGCCGTACCGGATCAGCATGGTGTCCAACGGCTCCGGCTACTGCATTGCCTGGATCCAGGCCAGCTACGATGTCTATGCCAGCGTTTACAACGGAGCCTCATGGACAACGAGCGGGCCGATTGACGGGACCAGCTATTACGTGTCCAATCTGAGCCTGGCGACCGACGGCGCCGGCTACTGCATCGCGTGGACCGAACAGAACGCTTCCTATTATTACGACGCATGCGCCAGCGTGTATGACGGGACCGGGTGGTCAGCCGCGGTAAATCTCGATGATAACCCAACGACGAACAATTATGATGCGAACAGCCTTGTCCTCGCAAGCAACGGCAGCGGCTACTGTGCGGCCTGGTCCCAGTACGACTATGACACGGCCTATCATTACGATATCAACATCAACAGGTATGAGAGCGGAACCTGGCTGGGGACCGAGTCAGTCGCCGCATTCAGCAGTAGTCCCAATAGCATTCAGGTTGCCGCTTCAGGCGCCGATTACTGTGTTTCCTGGTATCGAAGTATGGGCAGCACATACGGGATCTATTCGTGCCTGCATGACGACACTTCCGGTTCGTGGGGTGAACCGGTCATACTGAATGACTTAATATCGTCGATGAATACTTCCTTGAGCTATTTTTATCTCGTACCGAGTGGCGGGGATTTCTCCGTGGCATGGTCCAGGCAGGATGGCGCAACGTTTACGTATAATCTCGTTGCTGCGGCCAGCGAAGACGGGCAGTGGGGTGAAAGCGAGATTATCAATGCCGAAGTTCCCGGATCATCGTCGGATTTTTACATTCAGCCCGGCGATTCAGGCTACTTCATTGCCTGGATGGGCCTGTATGGCGGCACATATAATCTTATCGGGACCGCTTATGAGGGGGGATTCGGCAGCAAGTGTATTCTCGACAGCGAACCGGGGATCATCGACAATAACTACTTGATCGTTCCATCGGGCGCCGGATACCGCGCTTTCTGGTTTCAGAAGGATTCTGAAAATTCGACCATCTATAATCTGTGGACCAACAGGATCGTCCCGTAATAAGATGGCGTAATGGCCGCTCCGTTGCGGCGCAGCCATCTGCTATTCAGGGTTTGCCGCCCGCGATTCTCTTGATGCCCGCGCCTAAAGCTCCGAGCTTCCTGTCCATGCCCTCGTAGCCGCGGTCCGCATGGTATATCCTTCGTATCTCGGTCTCGCCTCTGGCCGCAAGCGCCGCGCACACAAGCGCCGCGCCCGCGCGCAGGTCCGACATCATTACCGGCGCGGCCGACAGTTTCTTGACGCCGCGGATTATGGCCGAGTTCCCCTCGATGGTGATGTCCGCGCCCATCCTCCTGAGCTCGGGCACGTGCGTGAACCGGTTTTCGAATATGGTCTCGATGACGACGCTGATCCCGTCCACGGTCGTGGCGAGCGCCATAACCGGCGCCTGAAGGTCGGTCGGAAACCCGGGATAGGGCGAGGTCTTGATTATGGTCCCTTTGAGTTTTTTCGACGGCGCGACCGAGACCCAGGAGTCTCCGGACTCGATCGCAAAGCCCATTTCGGCGAGCGTTCGGCACAGGGCCTCGACGTGTCTGGGCGCGACGCCGACGATCCGGACCCTGCCCCGGGTGATCGCCCCTGCAATGAGGTAGGTGCCGGCCTCGATCCGGTCGGGCATGATTTCATAGTTTACCGGTTTCAGCTTCTTCACTCCCTCGACCTCGATGCGCTCGGTTCCCAGCCCTGAAATCTTTGCGCCCATTTTGACCAGGAACTCCCCGAGGTCGACGATGTCGGGCTCCATGGCGCAGTTTTCGAGCACGGTCTTTCCCTTCGTGAGCACCGCCGCCATCAGCAGATTCGCCGTGGCGCCGACCGAAACCTTTTTCATGGTGAACACCGCGCCTTCGAGGCCCGGGGTCCTCGCCTTGATGTAGCCGTGCTCGAGGGTTATGGTCGCGCCGAGCGCCTCGAATCCCGCAAGATGGATGTCGACCGGCCGCTCGCCGATCGCGCATCCGCCGGGAAGCGAAACATCAGCCTCGCCGGCCCGGGCGAGCAGGGGGCCCATGACATAGTATGACGCGCGCATGGTCTTGACCAGCTCGTAGGGGACCTCCCTGTTGTCCAATCCGCTCACTTGTATTCTAAGGACGTTTTTCGCAGTGTCGAAATCGGTCTGTGCGCCAAGGCAGTTCACGACCTTGATCATGGTGCGTATGTCCTGCAGGTCGGGAACGTTTTTGAGCACCGTCTCGCCGTCGGCGAGAAGGCTCGCAACGATGATCGGCAGCGCCGCGTTCTTGGCGCCCGATATCCTGACGTCTCCCTCGAGTTTTTTGCCGCCGCGAATCCTGTATATGTCCACTTGGATGCTCCTGTGATATTACTTGTTGATGTCCTTGAGGTCGTCGATTTCCTTCTTGACCTTGTAGACGTCCTTGCCGAGGTCGCGGACCCTGTCGATGGCCTTGTTGCCGCCGAACAGAATGATGACGACCGCGATTATGATGATGAGCTCCCAGCCGCTTGGCATGCCTAACATGTGTTTCCTCCGGTGTCGATTAAACCCTGCAGCGCGCCAATTCTGGGGTCAGGACGTTTTTTTTGCAATCTTTTATGGGATTTTTTTGGTTAGAGGCGGACGTGATAAAAAAGAGCGGTCAGAACGGTATGTAGAGGATGTCCCCGGCCTTGAGGCTGTCGGGGTCTCTTATGGCGTTGAACCGGATGATCCGGACAGTATTGACGTTGTAGAGCCGGGCGATCGCCGACAGGCATTCTCCGCTGCGGATCCGGTGCGTGCGTACATTGGTCACGCGCTCGCGGTACAGATCCTCCTCCCGGCTTTTAAGCCTGTCTTTCGCTTCGGCCGGCAGCCTGAGAGAATAGTCCTTTGCGTAGGGAGGGATCGCCGAGCGGTTCAGCTCGGGATTGTACGTTTCAATGACCTTTTTCGGGGTGCCGGCGAGTTCGGAGACCCGGTTGATGTTGACGGGGTATTTCACCATGTAGTTTTCGGTGCGGGGGATTTCGGGTACGGCGATTTCGTCGTATATGTCGAACAGGCGCTGGTTTTTGTAGATCAGGACCAGCGCGATGTAGCGGTGCAGGTATTCGCTGGATTCCTTCGAGAGCGCTCCGCGGGCGATGAGCTCCTGCAGGTCGCGCGTACCGGACTTCTTGATCGCCCGGGCCACGTGGCCCGCTCCGCCGTTGTATGCGGTAAGCGCAAGCTCCCACGAATTGAAGATGCGGTGGAGGTTGCGCAGATGGCGGATGGCCGCCTCGGTGGATTTCTCGATGTCCCTGCGCTCGTCGATCCACTTGTCGGTCCTGAGGCCCAGCGGCCGGGACGTGTTGCCCACGAACTGCCAGAGGCCGACCGCCTTGCTTCTGGACACTGCATTCGGATTGAATCCGCTTTCGAGCAGCGGAAGCAGCGCGATTTCGTCCGGTATGTCGCCGTTCTTCGCGAATATCTCGTTGATGATGCCGCCGTAGATATGCGAGCGCTCGATCGACCTGATGCAGTACTCGCGCCCCCTGGTCAGGTAGATATAGATGTATTTTCTCACTTCTGGGTTCCTGCAGATCGAAAGGTCGTCCATTGACTCGAAGATATTTTTGTTCCCTATTCGGGGAAGATAGAGAATGTCCTTGTCCGGGTCGAAATTCATGACCGATTCGAGCCCTTCAGGCGTGAACGGACCGCCCGAGAAGAGGTTGAACAGTCCCCAGGAGAAGACATTCTGGCTGTGCCCGATAATTGCGAGAAAGATCGCCGCTGTAATGATAAATTTTGCCAGTCTCATCAGTTCATAATCCTTGTATTCTCATGTGATAGGACAAGCAAAAAAAATATGGGGGCTAATTCAAGTACTTTTTT
>JAKLIV010000102.1 GCA_022709405.1 Spirochaetota bacterium | reverse complement strand
ATCTCGACATGGTATTTGTCTTGGAGGCGGGCGGCGAGCAGGCACAGCCCGATCGGCGGGACCGGATAGGGCATCTTTTCGGTATTGCTGTTGACGAGCAGGACTTTTTTCATCTGAACACCCGGAGCTCAGCCCAGCAGGGCCGAAGGAATAAAATTGTCGCTTCCGGTCATTTGACGGGCCCTGTACAGGCCGGCAAGAATTTTTTCATGACCCAGCGACGCGGCGAGCGCGACCGGCCCGGCATCCACGCCCATATACTCGGCAATCGAATAATCCATCTCTTCTGCAGTGCACGCCTTTCTCTCGATGAAACGAAAGGCCCCGTTGATGTAGGCCGCCCGCAGCAGGTCGAGCGCTGAAGCGGCATCCGGATTTTCAACTGCGCCCATATCCCCGCTCTCCGGGCCGTAATCGTAAAACCCGCGGCCGCTTTTTCGGCCCAGCATACCGGCTGCGGTCATTCTTCCGAGCCCGGCGATCATGGGCCGGTACAATTCCGAGGGGGCCTTTCGGGCGTACTCCCGTATCGATGAAAGCATCACGTCCAGTCCCACCGAATCGAAAAACGAAAAGAGTCCGTCCGGGAAAAGATCTTTACGCACAGCATTGTCGATTGCGGTCACGGATATTCCGCGCTCAAGATGCAGCCAGAATCCGAGCGCCTGAAAGTCAAGGAACACCCGGTTGAGAATGAATCCCTCGCTCTCGGGCAGGGTGATGAACCTTCTTCCAAGCGACGAGAAAAATTCCGAGATAGAGCCGACGGTCTCGCTCGATGTGGCTGAAAAATGAATCAGCTCCATGATGTTCTTGAGCCGGGCCGGGTAGAAAAAATGCAGGCCCGCGCACCGGTCTTTTTTCACGACGCGGGCGAACACCACCGACGGGTCTATCGACGAGGAGTTCGTGGCCAGTATGGCGCCGCTGTCCGCAAATTTCTCGACGCGCCCGAATATGTCCTGCTTGAGCGCCGCGGCCTCGGGAACAGCCTCGATGACGAGATCGCACCCGGCAAGCGCGCCGAAATTGTCGGACACGATGAATCCGCCCTTTTTTTTGTCGAGCTCGTCAGCGGCGATGAGGCCGTTTTTCACGAGCCGCCCGAGCCTGCGGTCGCGCAGGGACTCATGCCGTTCCTTTTCGGCCGAGTTTTCGGTCACCATGACAAGGGGGATTTCACGCTCTTCGAAAAGCGACGCGATGTCGGACCCCATTTTCCCTGACCCGATGATGCCGATTTTTCGTATGTTCTTCATATTAGCCATATCGATTTTTTTACATCACATGCGCAGACGAGCATAGAAATTCGGATTTGTGCACAAAAGGATATTACCTCCGCAACAGGGAAAAAATTCAACGATAAATTACAACTATAAATGGCTTGATATCCTGAAAATTCCTGTTACTGTTGCCGGCAAAGGGAGAAAATATAATGAAAACCGATACAATGATAGATGCAAATTCCGGCTGCGGCAGGAGCGGCCTTTCACGAAAAAATTTCCTGAAGCTCTCGGCCACGGCCGCGCTCGGCGCGGTGACGCTTCCGCAGATTGCCGGGTGCGGGCCGGTGAACACCGGCGCCGACTGCATGAAAAGCCTGGCCCCGGCGGGCGGGGCCGCCGCGAAGAAACCGTTCGAGGAAACGTCGATCGGCGCGATCAGGCTCAGGAACCGCATCATACGCTCGGCGGTGACCATGAACGGCGTCGATTCTGCCGGCCGCCCGAAGGATTCCCTGATGCAGCATTACCGGGACCTTGCGCAGGGAGGCGCGGGCGCGATCATCACCGGCATGCGCGACGGCGGCATGATGATCGACAACTTTCTCTTCAGGGAAGAAAATTTTAAGGATTTCAAAAAGGTGCCTGACATTGCGCACAAGCTGGGCACGCCGATCATCCAGCAGCTGTCGCACCATGGCAGGCAGCTGAGCATGGAAACCGAGAGGAAAGGGTTCATCAACAGGCTCTCGGACGCCGATATCGAGGGCATCATCGATCTTTTCGTCAGGGGGATTGACGCATCGAAGCGGCTGGGGTTCGACGCGGCGCAGCTTCACGGAGCCCACGGGTATCTGCTCTCGGACTTTCTCTCGCCCGCGAAAAACGAGCGGACCGACAAATGGGGCGGCGCGCTCGAGAACCGGTTCAGGATCGTGCGCGAAATAATCACCCGCGCGGAAAAGAAGGCCAAGGGTTTCCCCCTCTGGATAAAGATGAACGCATACGACAACCAGGACGGCGGCATGAGGACCGCCGAGGCCGTGAAGATCGCCAAGATGCTCGAGGACATGGGGATCGCGGCCATTGAAGTTTCGTGCGGCATCGCGGCGGACGGATTCAGCACCGTCAGAGTGCCCGAAATCCCGAGCGAGGCGATCATCAGGTTTTCGAAGTACGACGAGCTTCCCGCGCCCCTGAAGAAGGTCCTGACGCTCACCACGCCGCTCGTGGCCAGAAGGTTCGAACCGATCGAGAACTACAACGTGTGCGCGGCGCGCGAGATATCGGCGAACGTGAAGGCGCCGATCATTGTCACCGGAGGCATACGCAAGATCGACGACATCGAGACGATACTCGCCTCAGGCGCGGCGGATTACGTGTCGATGGGCCGTCCCTTCATCATCGAGCCAGACATCGTGAACAGGTTAAAAAAAGAGGAGCACGCGAAATCCGAATGCATCAACTGCGGATACTGCATCATGGCCGCGAACAAGACCGACGTTAAATGCTTTTACGGCAAGCTGTGAACAATAAACCAGAGGAGAATTGAAATGCAAAAATTATCAAGGGTCTGTTTCATCGTTTCCGGGGTCCTTCTCATCGCCGATTCGACGCTGATGATACTGGAAAAGCCGAATCCGCTCGGACTGCCCCTGCCCTGCCCCATTACACTGATCATTCTGGCAGTGGGGCTGATAAGTTTTTCGGTATCGAAGAAGTAACATCCGCACGCCGACCTGCTGTTTCAGCTGTTTAACAACACCGGGAAAAAACTCCGCCAGGACCGGAGTAAAGTCATTGTTGTCAAGAATGAAAATACAGTTAATTATTGACACAACACCGGTTTCAGATATAATCAAGCGGAAGGGTTGGGGACAGGGTCCTGTATAATCATCATCGCGGGACCTGACATCGTCCATCGATCATACATCAACATCAAAAAGGAGTATTTAATGCGAACCATCCCACTCAAACTATGCATTGCCTGTTTGTCAGTGCTTCTGGGGCTGACCGCCTGTGACGATTCCTCGGGCAGCAAAAAATCGGTCGCCAAGCCATACCTGGTCTTTCAAGCCGATGACGGCACGCACGGGCGCGAGCTCTGGGTCACCGATGGCACCGCAGCAGGCACGAAAATGCTCGCGGACATCAACACCACTACGTCGGACGCGGACAGCGGCCCGGGCAACTTCGTGTCGATAAACGGCAAAACATATTTCAGCGCCGATGACGGCACGCACGGTCCGGAGCTCTGGGTTACCGACGGCACAGAAAACGGCACCGTGATGGTCAAGGATATAAACCAGACTGGAACATTGCACAGCAATCCAGAACAATTTACCGTCATGAGCGGCAGCCTGTATTTCGCAGCTGACGATGGAGTGAACGGCCAGGCTTTGTGGGTCACCGACGGCACCACCGATGGTACAACACTTGTGAAAGAAATCAACGATTCCATGACCTCAAACAATCTGACCAACCTCACCGCAATGGGAGCCTCACTCTTCTTCTCCGCTGACGACGGAACCAATGGCAGTGAGCTCTGGACATCGGATGGCACGTCCGATGAAACAGGCATGTTGCTTGATATCTATACATCGGGAAGCAGCAGCTATCCCGGCAATTTCGTGGTGATGAACGACATGCTGTATTTCTCGGTCTGGGATGACGACGAAGGGAGCATGTCATCTCTCTGGGTAACCGACGGCACGGCCGATAACACCGATAAACTGAGCGGAATATGGGATGATAATTACGATGAAATTGATTATCTGACAGTTTCGGGAGACACCATCTACTTCACAGCAGATGACGGGATAAACGGCATGGAACTCTGGTCGAGCAACGCTGACGGCAGCACCATACAAATGGTTAAAGACATCTATGACGGCGATTCGAGCTACCCGGAAATACTCACTGCGGCCAACGGACTGGTGTATTTCATCGCCGATGACGGGACTCATGGCTGCGAGCTGTGGGTTTCGGACGGCACCGAAGACGGCACGGTCATGCCACTGGACATCAACCCCTCGGGAAACAACTATATATTTGAATACGCCGCGTTCGGGGGCAAACTGTATTTCACCGCTGATGACGGCACGAATGGATCAGAGCTCTGGGTGAGCGACGGCACCACAACCGGGACAAAAATGCTGTTGGATATCAACACCACCTCTCTCAGTGCCAACAGCGATCCGTCGTTCTGACAGACGCCATCGATTCATGTGACACGCTAACAAACACTACGCTATACCACCCGCCCTCCACAGGAGGGCGGGGTATTTATCATCTCATCCGCACGCCGACCTGCACTTTTTTCGTTGACATCGCCGCATCGATGCCGTCATAATTACGCATCGGTATAACCATGAACGCGAACGCCAAAACCGCAGTCATCATCCTCTGCCTCACGCTGACGTGCTTTCTCACGCAGTGCGAATCGTGCCTCAGGAAAGACAAGGTGACGAAAAAAACTCTCCCGGACCAGGTCATGTACACCATTTCATGCGGGTTCCCTTTCCCGTACTTCGACGTTAAAGTGAAGACCGGCGTCGACGAGGGCTTCTATTACACGATGGATTGCGCGTACCAGCTGCCGGTCAGCATGGCGGTGAACGTCCCCGCGCTGGCGCTCGTATTCTCGCTTCTCACGCTGATGGCCCGGAACGGCAGGCTCGGAATCAACCGACTGCTGGCCATAACGGCCGCGTTCGCTGTCCTGTTCGATTCTTCACTCCTGATCCCATTTTTCCCGGGATTTTTTGAAACCGTTTTCGGATACCTCTACGTCTATCCCGTTGCGTTCATCAGCCGCCTTTTCGAGCTTGCCGGCATCGAGCTCCCGGACAACAACATCCCCCCGAGGATTTATTACGCGTTCCTCATCGTTGCCGCATACCCGCTGTCGCTTCTGGTGCAGCGGCTCGTCAAAGCTGCGGGGATGAAACTCCGAAAAAAAACAGCCTGTCATCCCCGCCAAGACGATGATCCGCACTGAAACACAAGATGGACTCCCGTTTTCACGGGAGTGACAGTTGAGATTCATTCCAACTTGAGCCTGTGCCTTCGAAGAGCGAAAGATTTCAACAAAGGTATTTATCCCATAATCCGCCTGCGCTCCCTGACTTCAAAAAAAATCAGATCCCCGAAAAAAATTCGACCGAAAATGCCGCGCCGATCGTATTAATCCAGGACCGGCAGCAGATGTACGCCGGCGGCCGCCATATCAAACATCAAGGAGCAGCATCATGAGAAACGACATCGAAAAAATGAAAGCACGGCTCATCGAATGCGTGGAAAGAGCGCAGGTTTTCCTGGAAAAATATGACATTGAAAGGGCCTTTAAAGAGCGCAGGCACGCGCAGAAGATTTATGACGCGATGATCAGGCGCGGCAAGGAGGGAATCGACGCATGCCTCGAAATAGCCGAAAGCGACCACTATGAGGCCGCGGTACTCTGCTGCGCCCTGACATATGACCTTCATCCCAGGAAGAGCATCAAGGAGCTGAAGCGCATCAACAATAGCGCAAAATCCGTGACAGGCAGCATTGCGGGATCCATGATAAACATGCTGAAGATGGGCCTGCGTTTCGACGAAACGGACGTGAAAAATTGCAAAAAGGATTTTATCAGGCAATTCAAACTGAAGGACGGCCGGCTATCATAGTCTGATGAACATCTTTTTTTGATACAGGAATCCCATGATCGTAAGCCATACTGCCGCGTTCATGAGTGCCCAGGCCAGGGACGCGCTGTACGGGCCCAAAAACGGCGTGAAAAAATGCTCATAGAGATAGAATTGCAGTGACACGGTACCGTCTCCACCGGGTATCCTGACGATGTTCATGACGCGCGCAGCGAGCGAGGAGAGAAAAAATGCCGCGAGCGCGTTGAGGCCCATGGCGGGAAACGGGCCTGCCCAGCGTGAAATCCGCCTTATATCTATGATTTCATGCAGGAGAGCAAGGCAGACCGCCGCGATCCCTGCGGTGCACAGCACGTATGAGCCGGTCCACAGGCCCTTGTTGATCGGGAAAAATGGATGCCAGGCCAGGCCGAGCGCAGAGAGAACCAGACCGCCTGCCGCGAGACGCAGCGTGCCGGCATGGCCCTCGCCGGCAGCAATCATGATTCTGCCCGCCCAGACGCCCAGGATGCACGTGCCCGCAGCCGAAACCGTGGAAAGTATTCCCTCCGGGTCCCAGGTTTGCGTGACCTTCCACAGGTGCCCGTCGAGCAGCATGCGGTCAACCCAGGCGGCGATGTTTTGCCCGGGATCGAGCGCGGGACGCCCGATTCCCGGCACCGGAACGAGGGCGCACAACGCCCAGTATCCGAAAAGCAGCAACGCGAGAACGACTGCCTGCAGCCGGGCACCCGCGTACAGGCACAGCAGCGCGGTGATGCAGTAGACCACGGCGATGCGCTGAAGCACGCCGGGAATCCTTATCTCAAGAATGCGCTCAGCCGGCCAGAACGGAAAGCCGTTCAGAATAAGCCCGAGAACAAAAAGGATCGCCGAGCGCCTGAGAATATGGGCCGCGATCGCCGATTTTTCCTGCAACCGAGCAAGACGGGCGCACATCGAGAGCCCGATCGACACGCCCATGATGAAAATGAAAAACGGGAACACGAGATCGGCGGGCAGCAATCCGTTCCAGGACGCATGGCGGAGAGGCGCGTATATATGCGACCAGCTCCCGGGATTGTTGACGAGAATCATGAGGACCACGGTGATCCCCCTGAACACGTCGACTGATCCGGTACGCGCGTTATCCATCAATCCCCCGCACGGCAAAGCGGATAATGACTCGGCGAAATATCATGCCTTACTGTGCGGAGACACTTTGTTTCTGTCCACAAGGATTTTTCAGGTCGGATCAATCAGGGCAGTACGTTACAGTCGACTGTTCAGACAGATTAATTTTAAACTGGATTGTGTTGTTGATGTTCACCGTGTATTCACCGGTATCGACATCGGGAACCTCATAGCTGATATCATACGGACAAACGCAATTACAGGCTGCATCATTTTCAAATATTTCTGATTCAGTTACGGTTATAATGCCTGTATCGATCGAGGCATATGCGGCCAGATCCGCGATACAGCAATTAAACACCGCGTTCTGGTGCTCGATTTTCAGGATACCGGTATCGCCGTCGTAGTTCACGATGACGCACTCCGGGAACGTTTCCCCGGCTTCAGCCGCAGCTGCGCTGTATGATTCAAGCGAGTTTTTGCATTCGCCGAATACGACCGGAATGCTTGCGGCGCTGTCGCCGTCCTGGCCGGAATCACAGGATATCAGGACCAGCGTTAATGCAGTCAATAGCAATGCGGACAGTTTCATGACATAACCTCCCTTTTTCATACCTCGAAGATTCTGCATCAAATATGATATAATTCACCATTATACATGGTTGAATAATACTGACGGATTGATATTCTTTCTTAGTGTTAAGATGCCGGCAAAGACCGAAAAAATCAACCAATTTTTAACGTTTCGGCAATCATGTGCAGTTAATACTGAGGCATAAAATAAACGGGTGATAAAAAACATTTTGACACCCAGCGATCAACAGACGATAATCGACGCTTGGCCCGGTGAAATGCCATGCGGGATGGAGCCATTCCCGTCACCGTGCCCCAGAAAAAAAACGATTACTTCATATGATCCATACCTACGAAATGACGGTCCGCGGCCACGAGATGGACTCCTTCGGGCACGTGAACAACGCGGTGTACCTGAACTACTGCGAGCAGGCGCGCTGGGAGATACTGCGCGAGAAAAACCTGTTCCATTATTTCACCGACGGCGGCCTCTTTCTCGTGGTCACCGAGACCACCATCAGGTATTCCGGCGAAGCGCGCGTGTTCGACGAACTGGTCATCAAGACCGAACTGATGAAAGAAAGCCCGTACCTGGTGTTCAAACACAAGATATTCAACAAGAACACCGGTTCGCTCATAACAAAGGCGACATTCAAAACGCTGCTCCTTTCGCAGGACCGCGTGCCGCAGGACATCCCCGAGGATTTTTTATGAATCGACACGAAGCGAGGCGGTGATGAACGAAGAGCGCTTTATCGAATTTGAAGACCATGACGGCATCGGGGTTATGTCGATGGACAACAGGCCCCACAACTACATCATTAGGCCCGATTTCATCGACATCCCGGCCATGAAAGAATGGATCGCGGGAAAACGGCTCAAGGGAATCATCATCACGGGCAAAGGCAACCACTTCTCCGCCGGCGCCGACATCGAGGAGCTCGGGAAACTCGCCGCCGACCCGGACGCACTGCTTTCCGGGATGCGGCAGGGCAAGGACGCGCTCGCGTTCATCGAATCGCTCGAGATCCCGGTCATAGCCGCGATAAAAGGCGCCTGCTTCGGCGGCGGTCTCGAGATCGCGCTCTCGGCCCATATCAGGGTCGCGGCCGAGACAGCGATGTTCGCATTTCCCGAATCCGGACTGGGCATGATCCCCGGCATGGGAGGGACCGTGCGCCTGCCCCATGCCGCCGGCAGGGGGGCCGCGGTCGAGATGATCCTTCGCGGGGAAATCATGAACGCCGAAAGGGGGCGCGCGATCGGCATCGTCGACTATGTCGTCCCCAAAAAGGAGGTCATGGACTTTTCGACCGGACTCATGAAAAAAATGGTTGAAAAGAGACCGCTCGAAATAATCAATGCGGTCATGCGCTCGGTGCGTAACGCCGCAGTGATGGATTTCGACAGCGCGATGGAAGAGGAAAGCAGGCTCTTCTGCCGGCTCGCGGTAAAACAGATGAAAGACAGGGACGCGCAATAGGCGGATAACGGATCATGACCGAAAAACGCTGCATATCATGGACCATCGACGACGGCATCGGCCGCCTGGCCTTCGACTGCCCGCCTTCGAACAGCATGACCCGCTTTTTTTTTCTGAACTCAAACAGATCATAGAAACCGAGATACTCAGCTCTGACGTCAAAGCGGTCGTCATGCACGGCAGCGGCCGCCACTTTTCGTCGGGCGCGGACATCGGGGAGCTCACCTCAATGATCGGCGGGGAGTGCGCGCTCGATTCATCGGGCGCGATTGCATCATACCCGCCGTTTATCGAGGAGAACAACCGCTCGTTCAGGTTCTTCGATTCGCTGAATATACCGGTCATCGCGGCCATACGGGGCGTGTGCCTGGGCTCGGCCCTGGAGCTCGCCATGTTCTGCCACATTCGAATCTGCGGCGAGGGATCGGTTTTCGCGCTGCCCGAGACCACGTTCAATCTCATCCCGGGGTGCGGGGGCATGCAGAAAATCATCGGCCTTGCAGGCATGGCGAGGGGCCTGGAGATAATCTTGAGGGGGATGAATTTCTCGGCAGAGGAAGCGCTCACCTGGAACGTGGTCGACCGGATGGTCCCGAAAAAAGAAGTTGTTGACACAGCGGTATCTCTGGCGCAGAAAATCGCATCCGGCTACGAGAGAAATAAAATCCCCCTGTACCTGAACGAGTTTCTGCCGGTGAAGGACGAAAGACGATGATGAAAAACATTGAAGTGAAAGTCACCGGGACCGGCTCGTACCTGCCCGGCAGACCGGTTCCCTTCGACGAGATCGAGCGCTACCTCGGTGCGATCACCGACGCCCCGCCCCAGGTCATGCGCTGGCTGAAGCGCATCGGCCCCGTAATGAAGGAGATGCTCGACATCGAGTACTACCATTACGCGATCAACCCGGAAACCCGGGCATACGACGATGACAACGTCAGCATGTCGGTCAAGGCCGCGCGCGCCGCGCTCGAGGCCGCGAAACTCGCGCCGGCCGACATCGACTTCATCGCGTACGGCAGCGCGCACATGGACCAGATGCCGACCGCCTCGGTGCGCATACAGGAGGCGCTCGGCATCGAGCGCTGCGCCGAGATCGGCGTGCACGCGAACTGCACCTCGGCGTACAAGGCGCTGCTCGTCGCCAACGACATGATAAGAAACGGCAGGTTCAGGAAGGCGCTGGTTCTTTCCTCGAGCGTATCCACGTCGGAGCTGCGCGCCGAATACTACAACCAGCCCCTGGCCACCAAGGAGGACCTGTTTTTACGGTGGTTCCTGTGCGACGGCGCAGGGGCGCTGGTGCTCGAAGCTGCGGATGAAAAAAAATCCGGGCTCTTCGTCGAGTGCTGTCACATGGAATCCGTGGGCGGCAGGAAACCGTCGGCGATGGGAAACAAACGCCCCGCGTACTGGATGAACCCGAAAGAAGAGTACGAGAAGGGCTGCCACCACCTGGCCCAGATGTTCCAGGAGGAGCTGCGGGCCAATTTCCACGACGCGGACGGCACGGTCTTTTACAAGGGGCTCAAGGGGATGATCGAAAAATACGCGATCGACCTTTCGGGCCTCCGCTTCTTCCAGGTCAACCTTCCCTCCAAGCACATAGCTGAGCTGGTCATGGAGGAGTGCTTCGGCCTGGGCATCCCGCGCGACACGCTGTACACCAAGATGTCGAAGATGGGATACTCCGGACCGCCCATGGCGTTCATCTGTCTCGATAAAATCATACGCGAGGAGAAGCTCGCGCCCGGAGACCTCATCCTGAGCTTCGTCACAGAGGTGAGCAAGTTCATGCAGGCCGGGTACGCAATGCGGTGGCATTGATCATTATATTCATTGACAGATCAGGCGCGGCATGTGATCGTAAAAATAACGGCAGACACGCATCCCAATAATGAATATGGTTCCGGTAAAAGATGGACCTCGTTGACGAACTGAAAAGGTTAACAGAAAAATTCGACAACACGGGAATCGATTATGCGCTCTGCGGAGGACTCGCAGTCGCCGTGTACGCAAAACCCCGCGCTACACTGGACATCGACATGATGATCGAGGGCGAAAATATTTCGCAGGCGGTGGCTGCAGCAAGGGAGGTCGGATTCGGAATAAGCGGCCCGCCCATGCAACTTCACGGCGGCGCTGTCATCATCCATCGATTGGCCAAAGTCGACAAGGAAACCGGCGAGCATCTCGTCCTTGACCTGCTCGTTGTGACACCCCAGACCAGAAAGGCCTGGGATAACCGTGCCACCGTAGAGTGGGATGGAGGTCCCCTGAAAGTGCTTTCTCCGGCAGGGTTGATCCTGCTCAAGTCCTTTCGAAACAGCGGTCAGGACAGGGATGATATCGAATATCTGAGGAGCCTGGAAAATGAAGATTGACATGACTCGCGATGCGATAAGCCGGCGTCTTAAAACCGCGAATGAGCTGAGACGTGCATGCCTTTCGCTCGCCAACTCGAGCGTCGGCAAAAAAATACAGCAAAAACATGCCGATAACAAATCCGTCCAGCGGACAATTCAGGCGCTCGGACACTGACACCCAACAATGACCTCGATTGCCGGCATACGACTCAAAAAAAACCGCGAAAAATCGGTCCTCCAGTACCACCCGTGGATATTCTCGGGCGCGATCCAGGAGATCGATCATGGCATCGGGGATGGGGATATGGCCGCGGTGAGCGATTTCAGCGGGGAGCATCTCGGATACGGCTACTACAACTCCAAGACGCAGATCTCGGTGCGGATGCTTTCCTTTTCAACCGACCCGGTCGATGACGGATTTTTCCGCAGGCTCATCATTTCGGCAATCGAAAAAAGGAAGGCCGGCCCCTCGCTCGGGCGCACAACAGCATGCCGGATGGTCTTCTCAGAAGGCGACTTTCTCCCGGGCCTCATCGTCGACCGGTACAACAACCACCTGGTCATCCAGATATTCACCCTGGGCATGGAAAAAATGAAGGGCTCCATCGTCCGGATGCTTGAAAAGACGCTGCATCCCGAAAGCGTCTACGAGCGCAGCGATCACGAGGGAAGAAAGCTCGAGGGACTTCCCGAATCATCAGGTCAGCTCGCCGGAACAACGCCGGAGGAAATAACCATAAACGAAAACGGCGCATCCTTCAACGTCGATGTCATGCGCGGGCAGAAGACCGGGTTCTTTCTTGACCAGCGCGATAACCGCATGCTGGTGCGCTCGCTCTCGAAAGACAGAAAGGCGCTCAACCTGTTCAGCTACACGGGCGGATTCTCGGTCCAGGCACTCGCGGGCGGTGCGACAGGGGCCGTGTGCGTTGACGCGTCGGAAAGCGCACTCACCGCAGCGCACGCCAATGCGGTTCTCAACGGGTACGGCGGGAAGCACGAAACCGTGCGCGCCGACATTTTCCAGTATCTCAGGCACGCGGACATAGACGCGGGAATTATCGTGTGCGATCCGCCTGCGCTGGTGAAGTCGAAAAACGCGCTCGATGCCGGATGCAGGGGGTACAAGGACCTCAATCTCCAGATCACGAAAAAATGCCGGCCGGGAACGCTGCTGCTGACCTGTTCGTGCTCGCGGTTCGTGTCCATGGACCTTTTCCAGAAGATCGTTTTCTCGGCGTTTGCCGACGCGGGAAGAAAGGCCTCGATTATCGGGAAATTCGGGCACCCGGCCGACCACCCGGTGAGCATATTCTGCCCGGAGACCGAGTACCTGAAATCGATGCTGCTATATATCGAATGATGTTATCGACAGTCAGGATATGAACTTGAATATCGACATGAGGACCGTAACCATGGTAAACCCCGTGCCGATAAGGACCGTGATGATAGTCAGCCGCTTTTCGAACTGCTCGAAACGCCTGTCCACTTGATCTATTCGCTTATCGACTTGGTCTATTCTCTTTTCGACCTGATCTATTCGTTTTTCGACCTGGTCAATATGCTTTTCAACCTGGTCAATATGCTTTTCAACCTGGTCAATACGCCTGTCGACCTGCTCAAAACCCTGTTTCATAAGCTCACGCTGGTTTTTCAGCTCTTCCTCGATACGCACGATGCGCTCGCGCAGCTCGATGTCCCAGGCCTGGATTGAACGGGGATAACTCAGCGAATCGAGCCAGATGGGGAGCTTTTTCTGCACATAGTCCCCGATGATATCGAGGTCTTTTTGCTTCAGGGTCATGGTATTTTTTTCACCTGGATTCATCATACTGCGTTCACCTCGCACGTCAATTATTATTCGCACGAGTGTAATACGAACGAAAAGGCGGATTTATGAAATTTTTTTCCGAAACCTTATTTCAGCGGCTTACAGCCGAGAGCTATTTCATGGGCCATGAGGGGGAATGCCCCTTTCTTTGCTCGCCAGAATAAAGGGGCGAAATAAAGGACGCTCTCTCAAACGCCGAGAGCGGCTATTCTTCTGCAGCAGAAAACTTCACGCACGGGTGACGATAAACATCCTGTTTGCGCCACCTTGACGGCCCTCGCCCGTCCTGGGCTCGGGCCAATTTCTCAGAGCAAAATCTTGGCAACGATCTTCTGCAACCCATAACGCGGCCACGGATGGCCGCGTTGGCAAGCAACAGGATGTTGTGCATGCAGGCGCTGTCCAGGATGGAAAAATTGCGCCTGCCTGGGCCATCAGGATGATGATCCGAGCCCTCCACTGTTGATCTACTGATGTTGACATGACGGAAGATTTCGTATGAATGTTATTCCTAGGTGGATGAAGTTGCGGATACTTCAAGGAAGCCTCCCCATTGCGCGACGCTCATGGATGAGCTAGTGCAGAGCGCAGGCAGGATGCCGAATAAGCGCTCTGCCGTGAAGGGCAGCCCCCGCCGGCATATGAGGCGGCGGCTTTTTGCGCCTCTTTTGAAAACAAATTCGCTCTCTTCGTTCGCTCATTATCGCCGGTGATAACGACTGAACGAAGTGAAGGAGTTAGTTTTCAAAAGAGGCGGAACCCCGGCCCTGTTCAGGGCCACTCTCTGCCGGAGGTTCCGGCCACTATATCACGTCGGTCCCCTTCTTGATGAGCCAGAGCGCGCCGACCCTTTCGTAGAACTCCTCGATGGGGAGCTTCGTTTTGAGCACGCAGTTGAAAAAATTGTACTTCGCGAGGTCGTGGTCCACGATTTCGTTCCTGATTTCATTGTAGAACACCGTCCCCGGCATGGGCGTGAGGATCGTGTATCCCGCATACACCACCGGGTGCGATCCCGCGTAATCCGCAAGAGCGGCGAAATCGTCCACTCCGTAATCGGCGGGCACCACGTAATTGCCCCTGACCATGATGTCGTTCGCGTGGAATATCCTGATAGCCTCTTCAATCAGCTTCGCGTTCGACGATTTGTTGTAGCGTTCGAGCTCGTCCTGCCTGAACGACTCGATGCCGCAGATCACCACCTTGAGGCCGGCTTTCGCGAGCTTCTCGATGAGCCGGGGGTATTTCACCGCGGTGTCGAAACGCACGTCCATCACATAGGTCTTGCGGATTCCCTCCTCGATGATGCGGTCGAAAAGCGCGTTCATGAACTGCTCGCCCACGATGGTGTTTGCGTCCGCGAAGCGCACTATGGGGTACCGGTCGATCGATTTTAGCTCAGTGATGACGCTTTCAACTTCGCGCTGGCAGTACCTGCCTTCGAACAGCGGCCAGATCGAGCAGAACGAGCACCGGTACGGGCACCCGAGGGAGGTGAACACGTACGTGGCCGGGTCCGGAGACCCTCCGACCGTATAGGTCGGCACCCAGCGATCGAGGTGCGAGCGGTCGGGCATGATGAAATCAGCGCCTGCCGGATCGCGCGGCTTTAACGGGACCTTTGTCTGTTCGAGCGCCCCGTTCCGGTTCAGCAGAATCCCTCCCACGGCGTCAAGCGGCTCGCCCTTCTCCCTGGCCATGACAAGCTCCCTGAACACGTGCGCGCTCTGTCCCGGGCACAGCACGTCGACCGGACCGCCGGCGAAATCATCCGGGCATAGCGTCACGTGCAATCCTCCGGCGACGGTCAGTATTTTCGGATCGAACCTCCTGGCCTGCCTGAATATCTCCATGCCGAGATCGAACTCGGACGCAATGAAGGTCACGCCGACGATATCGGGCCTCTCGCGCTTTATGAGATCGTAGGTCATGTCGGCAAGCCGCGGCGCGTCCGGCGCCAGGTCGTATTCGCCCTTCATGTCGAAGACCTTCACGTCGAAGTCCCTGACCGCGGCGGCGACCGTGATGAGGCCGAGCGGCGGGCCGATGAGCTTTTTATGGATAAACCGTTTCGCCTGCTCGGGCGCGTACCTGAGGATGCCGTTTTCCGGCGAGCGGGGGGGATTGACCAGGAGTATCTTCATGCGCGCCCGTTTTTACCGTGAATTTCCTGCAGCGCCGATTGCGTCCGCGAGCTTCTTCATGGTTATGATCGTGAAATCCCCGTCTATGAACTTGGCGAGCTTCTGCAGGGTCCTGCCGGGGCCGCATTCATAGAACA
>JAKLIV010000101.1 GCA_022709405.1 Spirochaetota bacterium | reverse complement strand
CATGATTTTTTAATTTTTTCTGTTTTATATTATAAAATTATACATCCATGATCAATTATTTACCATAAATATTCATTTAATAACGAATATTCGAATTGCTGAAAAATAAATTTTATTGTATGTTTTATAGAATTATCATTTATGGAGAAAGCATATGGAACTTGTTTTTCAGTCTCTCCCGGAATATATTCAGGAACACCTGAAAGGCCTGGTATTATCATCAAATATATCCGATCACGACAGCGGTCTCGAAATTCTAGCAAAGAACTGGATCGACAAACGGGATCTCTTTGAAGCACAGACAAAAGCCCTTGATATGGTCAATGCCCAGGAATTCGATGTAGGTTCTAATGGCGGCGCCCTCATGTTGACGTTGTCAGGCTCCTTGATCCGTATTGGAACACTTAATGATGGATCGAGACCCGTGGAGTACTACAGTATCAAGCTCAGAAAGGATGTTCCTGATGCTATTAAAATTGAATCGGCGAAGATAAAAGCCTGTGCAAGATTAAATCAAATACTGGAATTTGACAGTGGACCCCTTCAAAAAACATCAGCGATATACCGAATTACGGTTTTTAAGGAGGATATTTCAAATGAAGAACAGGAGATCAGGCTTCATGAAGCAATAATTTTTCTTACCAATGGATTTGTAAAAATTAACCGAACACTTGCTGATGGAGATCCTGAACAGCAGGGACAATTCACCTACAAGTCAATCATATCTCAGATTGCACAGAGAAATGAACTAAGCCAGAAACATGTCAAATCAGTTCTGGATGATTACTGGGGAATTATCGAATCCGGGGTGCTTCTCGGTGAAAAGATTCAAATAGGTAAAATCGGTAAGCTTTATCTGAAAAAACGGCCGGCACAGAAAGCTCGGATAGGAAAAAATTTCTCTACAGGAGAAGAAGTGACAATTCCAGCAAAGCCAGTCGCAGCCGTGCCGAAGATATCATTCAGCAGCCATATAAAGGAAAAATCATTAGAAATTAATCTCGGATCTGAACCAGAATAGCATAGCTTGTCTTTTTTTATTAAAAAATATTTACTAACCTTAGATTTTGTATTGATTTTCTGAACATAACATGTATTGAGTGACTAATCATTCATTTCATTCCGTATTATGATAAACATGGTTTTACGCTGAAACGCCAAATGTTTGTTTTTTATCGAAAGAAAACATTTTTCCTTGAAAAGAATTGATATTTTTAGAGACTATTATTAAATTGAATAATAAACACTATAAAAGATCAACTAGAGGTAATATGGGTTCCAATATCGAAACAAGAATGAGTAAGTATACAGAGAGGTATAAAAACCATCAGGTTCTTTCAGAGGACATCCTGAACGACACTCAGGAAGCAGATTTTTTTAAGCAGATCAGATTAAGGCTGCGCGAAGTGAGAAAAGAACTGAAAATGACTCAGCGTGAATTCGGCGAATCATCGGGCATTGACAGACGCTATGTAGCAAAAGTTGAATGCGGTTCGCAAAACCCTTCGTTTAAGTTTCTGAGAAGCATCTCCATAAAGCACAAAGTATCGCTGGACTGGCTGCTTTACGGTGTGGGTGACAAATATGTGGCGGCTGAAGAACAGAGCTACGGCAACGAGCTCGCAATTTTCAAAAAGCTGCTTGATAATGCAAATCAGGACGATATAGACGTTGTGGTTAAAATGATTAAAAAAATTCTTGGATAATAATGAATAACGCTTAGCGTTATATTTCTGTAAAAAAGACGTCCTAAGACGTCTTTTTTAATGATGCACTATATAAATAATGTCCAGATTATCGTTTAACTCCCTGAGATCATTCAATGAAGAAACCTGCCATTGGATGTATTTTGACGCATGAATAACCAGTTTCTTTTCACTTTCAGTGTCACGAAGCTTGACTAGAAAGAGCCCGAGGGATGCGATACCGGAGCTGTTAATTATTTCCAGTTTTGTAAAATCAAGTATCAAGGGCTCGTTTGATTCCAACGCAAACCTGAGGGTAAAATTGATGATTTCCTCATAGCTGTTGATTGTTTGAAGGCGAAGATTCCCTGAAAAGGCAATCCTGTTATCGTTTTTATGATATTCGACAGTGTATGTTTCCCCGTTGATTTTCATCATCCGCTTTTAATCGAGTCTTAATCGTGCAATATATGAAAAAACCGTTGTTCACATAACAGTTTAATAGTAGTTCTTTGTCAACATTATATTAATGACATCATTGAACGACGATCCGTATTTTTTTATTGCCAATTAACCGCAAGCCTGTATATTCTGAAAATCTCAAGAGCGAGACAGATACTGGCCGCCATAATACATTTTTATCATGGAGAGAACCCATGGCTGTTGCGAAAAAAATTGCAGAATCGATTGAACGCTCATCCTGGATCAGAAAAATGTTTGAGGAAGGCGCGCGTCTAAAAGCGATACATGGCGAAGAAAACGTGTACGATTTCACCCTTGGAAATCCGGATGTTGATCCTCCAGCCGAGTTTTTCAGGCAACTGAAGCAGTTATCATCATCCGCTTCAAAAGGTGTGCATGGATACATGTCCAACGCCGGGTATCCCGAAACCAGGACATCAATTGCACAAAAAGTTTCGCGCGAGCAGGGTATCCAGGTGCCGATGGAAGGCGTGATAATGACTTGCGGCGCCGCCGGAGCGCTTAATATGGTCCTCAAGACGATACTTGATCCTGGCGATCAGGTAATCGTGCCCCGCCCCTATTTTGTCGAATACGGGTTTTACATCCAGAACCATGGCGGCGAGATGGTTCTTGCCGAGACGAATGAAGATTTCTCGCTGAATGTCGGCAACATAGAATCAGCGATTACCGACAAGACAAGGGCCATACTTATAAATTCCCCGCATAATCCGACCGGGACCGTATACTCCGAGAAAAATATCCAGGAGCTTTCCGACTGCATCAACCGTCTTTCAGCAAAAGGCTCGACCATATATCTCATATCAGACGAGCCATATCGCGACATAGTATACGACAATGTATCGGTGGCCGGAATTTTTAAACATTGCGCGCAAGCGATAATCGTCACATCGTATTCGAAGAGCCTTTCAATACCGGGAGAACGAATCGGATACTGTGCGGTCAATCCCGGATGCAGGGACTTCGATCGGCTCATGGCCGGACTCATTTTAAGCAACAGGATACTCGGCTACGTAAACGCTCCGGCAATGATGCAGCGGATCGTGGCATCATTGAACGATATTGTCGTGGACATCGAGCCGTACAAAAGGCGCAGGGACCTCTTCGTCAAGGGACTGAAAGATGCGGGATTCACTTTTACTGAACCGTCAGGCGCTTTCTATATTTTCTGCAAGGCGCCCGGTGGGGATGATGTAGCTTTTATACGCCACCTGCAGCAATACAACATTCTCGCGGTTCCTGGCGTTGGGTTCGGCGGGCCGGGATATTTTCGTATCGCCTACTGCGTCTCCGAAGAGAGCATAAAAAAGGCCCTTCCTGTATTCAAAAGGGCCTTCGCAGAATTCAAAGCGTGATTGAAAACCAGACCTTTCGCCGCCAAGAACAACTTACAGCTGCCGCGCGGATATGCGCTGGTAGTTCTGTATGATCACGGGATTGCTGCCGTTGATGTTTTTCGCCCTCGTGATATGCTCCTTCGCCTTCTGTAAATTGGCCAGCCGATCATAGCTCTGCGCGAGATTGTTCGTGATTTCCGCAGACCCGGGATTGAGCGCGAGCGCTACCGAAAAGGCCGTGTTGGCCTCGCTGTATTTCTGGAGATTCATCAGCGCGATCCCCAGCGCGTTATAGGAAATCCCAAGCTCGGGATCGATTGAATTGGCTTTTTCAAACAGCGCCTTGGCTCTCCAGTAGTCTTTCCTTGTGTTTGCTATTCTCCCGAGAATGTAATACAGCAGTGCATCCTGCTTGATCTTGGCGCCCCTGACTGCCGTCGACTCCGCCGCATTGTAATCCTTCATGTCATAATAGCAAAACGCGAGATCGACATAGGGATCGATTGAGTCCTTCCTGATCGTCATGCATCGCTGAAAATGCGCGGCTGCCGACTGAATATTCCCGAGTTTCCAGTGGCAATGCGCTGCGAGGAACCTGATATTGTAATTCGGAGAACCGGAAACCAGATCATTGGCCTCGTTCAGGTCCCGGGCCAGTATCTTGAGGCTTTCCTGATAATTTTTCTGCTGGTATAGTTTCAACGCTTCATCGTATGAGGCCAGAACCGGGGCTGAAATCAACAGTACAATCCCCGCAAAACCGCAATGTTTTACCGCTGAAATTATTTTCTCGACCATCATATCGCTCCACAGTTGCAAAATTGATAAGCGGGGGATTTTATCCCCCCGCTTTCTATAGATCTATTTTTTTCCTGCTTTGGCTTTCTTCGGTTTAGAAACCTTTTTTGGCGCTGAAGCCTTTTTCGCCGCTTTTTTTGCAGCGGGCTTTGCTTTTGTTTTAGCGGATCCCGTGTCCTTGATCGCCGCATGGGCGGCTGCGAGCCGGGCGATCGGCACGCGGAACGGCGAACAGCTCACGTAGTCAAGAGCGGCGCTGTGGCAGAATTCGACCGAGCTGGGCTCGCCGCCGTGCTCGCCGCAGATGCCGACCTTGAGGTTTTTCCTGATGCTTCTCCCCTTTTGCACGGCCATTTTAATGAGCTGCCCGACGCCTTCCCGGTCGAGAATCCTGAACGGGTCGTTCGGCAGTATCTTCTTGGCGATATATCCGGGCAGGAAAGAACCGGAGTCGTCCCTGCTGTATCCGAAAGTCATCTGCGTCAGGTCGTTTGTCCCGAACGAGAAGAACTCGGCCTCGGCCGCAATGAGATCGGCGGTGAGCGCCGCGCGCGGGACCTCGATCATCGTCCCGACCTGGTAATCGACCTTGATGCCGGTCTCTTTCATCACCGCTGCAGCGGTATCCACGATGATTTTTTTCTGAGCCTCGAGCTCCTTGACCGCGCCGACCAGCGGCACCATCACTTCAGGACGGGCGTCGACCCCTTCCTTCTTGAGCTGGCATGCGGCTTCGAATATGGCCCGTGCCTGCATCTCGGTAATCTCGGGATAGCTGTTGCCCAGACGGCAGCCCCTGTGCCCGAGCATCGGGTTGAATTCATGCAGCGAATCCACCTTGACCTTGACCTGTTCAGGGGTTATGCCCATTTCACGGGCCATTTCAAGCTGGTTTTCAGCTTCATGCGGGACGAACTCATGCAGCGGGGGATCGAGCAGGCGAATGGTTACGCCGTATCCTTCCATCGCCTTGAGGATGCCGTAGAAGTCTTCACGCTGCATTGCAAGGAGTTTCTTCAGCGCCTTCTTTCTTCCCTCGAGATTGTCGGCGAGGATCATCTCTCGAACAGCCTTGATCCTGTCGCCTTCGAAGAACATGTGCTCAGTGCGGCACAGTCCAATTCCCTGCGCGCCGAAATTCCTCGCGACCCTGGCGTCATGAGGAGTGTCGGCATTCGTCCTTATCTTGAGCCTCTTCGCTTCGTCTGCCCATTTCATGATGACGCCGAAATTTCCCGAAAGCTGCGCGTCGACGGTCTTCACCTTGCCGAGCATGACTTCACCTGTCGAGCCGTCCAGGGATATGTAGTCGCCCTCGCGTATCACTTCTCCTTTGATCTTCAGCGTTTTGGCAGAGTAATCGATCTCGAGCTCGCCGCAGCCGGACACGCAGCATTTGCCCATGCCCCTTGCAACCACGGCCGCGTGCGAGGTCTGGCCGCCCCTCTGGGTCAGGATGCCCTGCGCTGCCGACATTCCCTTGAGGTCCTCAGGGGACGTCTCGATCCTGACCAGGATGACTTTCTCGCCGCGGTTCTTCCACTCCTCGGCGTCATCTGCGTTGAAGACGATCTTTCCGGTGGCCGCTCCCGGCGAAGCGGGAAGCCCCTTGGTGACAACCTTCCTCTGCGCGGTCGGGTCAAATGTCGGATGCAGAAGCTGGTCGAGCGAATTCGGGTCTATGCGGAGCAGCGCGGTCTTCCTGTCGATGAGCTTTTCGTTCACCATGTCCACCGCGATGTTGACCGCGGCTGCCGCAGTGCGCTTCCCGTTCCTCGTCTGAAGCATCCAGAGCTTCTTGTTCTGGATGGTGAATTCGATGTCCTGCATGTCGCGGTAGTGCTTTTCAAGCTTCTTGTAGACGGCGACAAGGTCTTTATAGGCCGAAGGCATATACTCTTCAAGGGAAGGATATTTCTGCTTTCTGACCGCCTCGGCGATATTGTTGTCTTTGGCCCAGCGCTGTGAACCCTTGAGGGTGACCTGCTGCGGCGTCCTGATGCCGGCGACCACGTCCTCGCCCTGCGCGTTGATGAGATATTCTCCGTAAAAGGCCGACTCGCCTGTTGACGGGTCACGGGTGAAGGCGACCCCTGTCGCGCAGTCCTGGCCCATGTTTCCGAAAACCATGGCCTGCACGTTAACGGCTGTTCCCCAGCTGTCTTCGATATTGTTCATGCGGCGGTAGATGCTGGCGCGCTCGTTGTGCCACGAATTGAAAACGGCGCCGATCGAGCCCCAGAGCTGCTCCCACGGATCGTTCGGGAAATCGACTCCCAGACGCTTCTTGATCAGGGCCTTGAACCTGGATACGAGCTCCTTGAGGTCGCTCACGGTAAGATCGAGGTCGGCCTTGATTCCTTTTTCATGCTTGAGTTTTTCCATGACTTCTTCGAAGGGGTCGATGTCCTCTTTGTTTACAGGCTTGAGGCCCATGACGACGTCGCCGTACATCTGGATGAATCTCCGGTACGAATCCCACCCGAAACGCTCGTTCCCCGATTTTTTGATGATGCCCTTGATCGTTTCATCGTTGAGCCCGAGATTCAGGACAGTGTCCATCATCCCCGGCATTGACGCCCTCGCCCCGGAGCGGACCGAAAGCAGTAGCGGGTTGTCCTTGTTGCTGAACTCGGCACCCATGGTCTTTTCGACCTGCTTCAGGGCCTTTTTGACTTCTTCGGCAAGCCCCTTCGGAAGCTTTTTATTGTTATCATAATATTCGGTGCACACATCAGTGGTGATCGTGAACCCCGCGGGAACCGGTATGCCGAGATTTGACATCTCCGCGAGATTCGCTCCCTTCCCGCCCAGAAGATTTTTCATGTCGGCTTTGCCTTCAGATTTGCCGCCGCCGAAAATATAAACTCTCTTTGCCATAGGACAGTTCTCCTGTTAAATCAAGTTTTACTTAGTTATTGAAGATTTGATTCTTCATGTTTGCGGAAACGGGGAACCCCATGCAACCGCACCATGAACCAGACACCCTAACATTCTATTTGATTCCCCAGACGGGGCAATCATTTTCATCAAGGTTAATCAGAGAGAACCTGTATATATTAAAAAAATCGGCCTAAACTGTAAAGACTAATTTTACAGTCGTTTTTTAATTTCACGGATCAGGCAGGCCGCCCTGCTGGAGCATTTGATGCAGTACTGGTCGTCGTTTTTGAAATCCACCTCGTCGCAGAGGTTTTCGTCGGGTTCGTTCATGATTTCAAGATATTTCAGGTGCTGAACTTCATCATCGGTGAGGGTGTCGCTTCCGCTTTTTTTCAGCTTTTCCAGGAGCGCCGCGAGAAATGAAACGTCGTCCTGCGTATTTACCCCGACCGGTTTTTTCGCCGAGGCATCCTTCTTCCTCGTGGCGGCAGTTATCTTCGTTTTGAATTTAATGGCCCTTTTTCTGGTGATGAAGAAAAACACGAGTCCGAAAAGCAGCCCGCCGAGATGGCCCACATGGGAGATATTGCCCTGCCCGCCGGTCGATATCAGCGAATACAGCTCGATCGCCCCATAGAGAACGACAAGGTACTTTGCCTTTATCGGGAGAAAGAAAAAAAGCAGGATTTCGGCGTTGGGATAAAGAATTCCGAAGGCGAGGAGAAGGCCGAACACCGCGCCGGATGCACCGATGGTGGGAACGAACGACGCCGAACTTCCGAGAATTATATTGATGACAAAAATCGTGATCCCGGCGCCGATACCGGTAAACATGTAATAGATGACGAATTTTCTGCTTCCCCAGGTCTGTTCGATCGGAACGCCGAAAATGAGCAGAGCGTACATGTTGAGGAAAAGATGAAAGAATCCGCCGTGAAGAAACATGTAGGTTGCAAACTGCCACAAGTACAGGTTCTGCAGAACCATGATCGGCGTAAGCCCGAGATACAGCGTCATAGCATTGCCGCTCAGGGTCTGTAGAAAATATATTATGACATTGACGACGATGAGCCTGATGACCCAGTTTCCGTACATTCCGTTTCCGTTCATCCCTGTTTTCCGAAAATATTATGGTTGCGAACCGACGACAATCCTGACGGCAGATACATTAATTATTCGCCATCCGGGCACGTAAAGACATTTTTCTGATTTCCCTTGGAAATGAGATTGGGCCGCACGGCTCAATCGGTCCACAATGAGCACAGCCGGGATGTGCCGGCCTGGAATTCACGGCATACCTTCGGCCTCGTATCATAGATCGAGCAGCATGCCAGGCCGTTTTCCCGCTTCAGGAAAGAGCAGCTTGAAAGCCTGCCTCCCCCGGAAAGGACGATCCTGTCCCCGGCCCAGACCTTTTCCCCGGAGTCCAGAGAAGCCAGGATATCACCGCGGCCCTCGCTCCTCCACCTCGCGATGTCTTCGTCATCGGCAAAGGTGCTCATATCCGCCATGCAGCACTTGCCGCAACGCCCACAGGCTTTTTCTTTCATGAAATGTTCGATACGCCCCGTTGAGTTTATTCTCATGAACCGGATGGCCATGTTTCTGTCAATAGTTCTTTTCGGCGCGCGGGATGAATTTCCGGTTGATCATGATGCGCGCAGCTGATTCAGGAAGGCCGTTTTTCCCCGGTGCCGGAAGCGAGCGCAACGACGAAATCCCTGCATGCCGCAAGGCTTCGTTCCGCCAGGGCGAGCATTTCGCGCGGCCTCGCATCGGCCGTTTTCCGGTCGCGGAGCAGACCGGCGCACAGGCCGCGAACCTCCGCGGGATCAAGGGACGCGCGCTCGCCGGCATTGACATCCACGACATCGCCCAGGACCATGTCGGCGAGAGATGAATGATACGCGGATGGATTCAGGGCCATCACCGAACAGCCGGCAAGCCTGGCTTCATACAGGGAAATTCCGAAATGGGAAACAAACACCTTCGCTCTTGCCAGCAGTTCCGCGTATTCCATCCGCCCCGATTTATTCCCCTGCGTGTTCAGTGTCGTTCGTCCGCTGCCGCCGAGTATGACCGCGCTCGCTTCCCCCGGAATGATCGAACGGAAGAAGGCTTCATCTTCGCCGCCCGCCAGGTGGCCTGAATAAACGAGCACGTCCATGTCTTTGGGGATTCGTTCCCTGTCAAGCCGCCTCAGGCTGCCCATGAAATTGCCGCCGTACAGATATAAATCCCGTCTGTAATGCGGATTCTCTCCTGACACTGCAGGATTGGGAAGAAGGTCGAGAACATGATCTGCAAGCCCCCTGCCCTCGCCGATGTCGTCGACCGCGAGCACCGGCGCGGTCTTTTTCAGCTCGAGCATCTGTTCGCGGGTCGAGTCCCGCATGTCGCGCACAATGAGGCTGCTCGCGGGATCCGGCGCAGACCTGAAATCGATCTTTTTTTCGCAGTCCAGAAATTCCGGCCGCTTTGAACTGACGATGACCGGAACTATTCCCGGGACCTCCGCAAGAGCCAGGCAGAGCGAGGCCATCCTCTGTACGTGCCCTGCGCCGTAGCCATCCCCCCAGCCGGTGACGATCGAAATTTTTTTTTGCACTGGCGGTCCCGCCTACTGCTGCGATGAATGGGTCATGGGCCTCTGCCGCACCTTGCTGTTGATCGCGGCCATTTCCGGATGCTTCGAAAGAAAGGAGATCACGCTGTTCAGAGAAAAAATTTCGCCCCGGTAGAGGTTGTCGTAGAGGAGCTTCGCCAGCCGGTAGTCCTCGTCGGTGTCGACCGTCAGGCGAAGGTCAGGGAACGGGTTTGGGAAGGTGACCGCATGGCGCTCGATCCTGAAAATTTCGTCGTGCTCCTTGATATAGGGAGTCACATGCTCGAAATGATACGGCTTGGACGCTGAGCGGTATGCATCGTCGAGCGCCTGTTTTTTTATTATCTCGACCGCGGCGCCGAGCGGCAGGTTCGTGATGGAGCACAGGTCCGCACCGGATTCAACCGCGATTGACAGCGCGATCGATCCGTATTCCGGATCGGTGAAGGGATTGTCCGCGGTTATCCTGACGATAAAATCCGACGGATGCTCCTGCGATGCGAGGTAAAACCGTTCGAGCACGTTGTCAAGCGGTCCTGCAAACGTTTCTATTCCTGCAGATCGGGCGATCTCGATCAGAGGGATGTTATCGTCTCCGTGCGCGGTTGCGAGAACCACTTCCGACACGCCCTCGATGACCCCGGCCCTGTCGATGACATGGGACAGCAGCGGCCTGCCACACAGGTCAAGCAGCGATTTCCCGGGAAGCCTTGTCGAGTTCATCCTGGCCTGGATGATCGCCACGGCCCGGGGTGCACTTACGGATTTGTCCCGGACGCCCGCCATTCACGCAGTCCTAAAAATTGAATGTGTACCACTCGTCGCACGAAGCGCAGTCCGGGCAGGACGCGTATGCCCCGGCGTAGTCGCCGAGAAAGGCCGCCCTGCCCTTTTCCCATATATCGGCAATGCCCGATTCAGCGACGTTTCCCCGCGCTGCTGCGGCGTTCACGTCGACCTTGCAGAATGTCACCGCGCCGTCGGACAATATGTAAAGGTCTCTCTGCAGGTGCCAGCACGGGACCCGGTCAAGCGGGGAAAGGTCCGAGTAACGCCGGTCCTTTATGAGACCGAGGTAAGCGTTCTGCTTCTGCAGAATGATGGGGATGTTCTGCTTTTCCCAGTAGTCGTAGTAGGCGTCGAGGAACGGCTCGGTCTCGTTTATTTTCATGATCTGCACGTGCAGGGCGTCGGCCGGGGCCCCTGCCAGGGCCTGTTTCAGGCCCGCGATGTTTTCCCTTACGGTCTCGAACCGGTCAGCGCCGTGCAGCTTCGCATATGAATCCCTGTCGTGTCCATTTATGTTGACCACAGTCTTGATTTTACCCGAAGCATGGCCGCTGATATAATTCCGGTAATTTTGCCCGGCGAGAACGCCGTTCGTTTCGACGATGATCCTCTCTATCAGGGGATCGGCCATTGCCGCGTCGAGGATCGAATAGAAATCCCGGTTCATCAGGGGCTCGCCTGACCCGCCGAAGCAGACCGTGTAGGGAAGCGCGAAGCCCTTCATGCCCTCGAGAATCTTGCGGAAAAGACCCGCATCCATATCGGCGCGCCGGGAATGAACCATCTTCCGGTAGCAGAAAATGCAGTCGAGCTCGCACTCTCCGGTAAGCTCGATCTCGACATACGACGGGCCGGCATACAGCACGCCCGGGTCTTTCTCGATTATTTCCTTTATGCGCTCATATGATGGAACGCCCCCGCCCGCAGCGACCATGTTCTGCATGATCTTCCTCTCGCGCGGATTTGAGGACCTGAAGGACAGGCGCTTGTCGCGGATGTCGGGGTCACGGTAATACAGCTCGATGTCGAACTGGTTCATGTTCGAACGGATCACCTTCGTCAGCGGCAGGGTCTTCTCCTTGAATTCCGGGATGGCGCCGACAAGCTCCCTGGAGTATATCTCGCACGCCATTCCCTCGGGAAGGTTTTCGGAGTAGGTGAATTCAGCAAGGTTTCCGGTATGGACCGCAGCCATGTCGCGTATGACGGCGAAGTCAAGAAACGGCGAATCGGCCATGACCTTGATAATGTGGTCGGACCCGGTCTTTTCGAAGAGAGCCCTCCAGAAATCGGCATCGTCATCGCCTGCGCGCACAATGGTCCTTGAATCGCCCGAGAGCGCGCCGTCGGACCCTGACGGAATCGAAAAATACGCATCCCCCATCTTCTCGATGGAAGAATATTTTTCTGCCAGTTCAAGGGGGATGAATGAGCCGTTAAATGTCAGATCAGCGTCAGAGAGGCCTTTGTTGACGTATATCAGAAGATCCGTCTTCATCAGATTTTCTTTTTTTCAAGATATTCTTTCATGTATATTTTTATATCGGAAGATTTCTTTTTTTGCATGACCCATTTGTCGAACTGTTTGTCACGGTTCTCGCCGTAAAGCTTGTAGAGGATCATCCGTTTGACTTTATCGAACTGGACCGGCCTCCTCCCCACAAGCTTCGCTATATGGTAGCCGAAACTTGACTTGAAGACCTGGGATATCTCTCCGGGCCTTCTCATCTGGTTCACGTAACCGGCAAAATACGGGTCGAACTCATTGAGCATCATCCACCCGACGTCGCCGCCGTTCGCGGCCGAGCCCGGGTCCTCGGAATACTTTCTGGCGAGCTCCTCGAAGGATTTGCCGCCCAGCACCTGTCCCCTTATGCTGGTCAGAAGATCGTTCGCCTTCTTCTCGTCGGTAAACGAAGAGCCCCTGGGCTTGATGAGAATGTGCTTGACCCACACCTCGTCGGGGAGCATCTTCCTGTTCTCGTTGTACCACTTCATCGCCTCATCGTCCGAGGGCGGGGTCACTCCGATCGAGATCGACATTACCTGGTCTTTCCTCATCTGGCGCCTGATCTCCTCGAAATATTCCTTGAACGGCATCTTCTGATTTTTCTCGATGAATGCGATGAATTCATCAAGCTTTTTGTCGAGATCATCGTCCTTGGGGTTCTGCTTTTCTTCGAGGCGATTGGAGAGCCTCTTCGAAATCTTTGGGACCATCAGGTCGACTTCTTTCTGATTGGCCAGCTTTTGCATGAAATACTGCGAGAGCACCGTTTCAATGTGGCCCATGACGCGCACGTCACTGATCACGATCGCTTCGTTGTAGGCGGTTTCCCTGATTATTGCGTCCTCGATGAATTCATCAAGCACCCTGCTTTTCTCGTAGTTGATCTCTTTCGGAGACACTTTTTTCTGACTCTGATGAAATTCAAACCTGGTGTTGATCTGGCTTTCAATTATGGGCTCGCTGTTCACCACTGCAATAACCCTGTCATAGACTTCCCATGAATCCGCCATGACAGGAACCGAGGCCAGTATGGACATGCAGAGAGCGACTGTTCTTTTCGTTTTTTTCATTGGTCAACCGCTGATTATCAATTTTTCGATTTTCGCGTCATTTTTACAGAAAAACATGTTTTTGAGACGCTGAAGAGTGTCGGTGATGTCCGACGCGTAAAGCTCGATAATCCCTTTATGCGAGGGATCGCCAATATTTTCAAGGTTTTTTTTATGCAAAGTCGCCCGCACCTCGTGCGCGATTTCGACTCCGGTATCCACGAGGTCAAGATCGGGATAGACGTCAAGTATCGCCCTTTTGAGCAGGGGGAAGTGGGTGCATCCCAGGATAAGGGTGCGCACCCCCCTGAGATGCATGTCTCCGATATATTCCCTCGCCGCGAGCCTCGCGATCTCGGAATCGATAAGCCCCTCCTCGGTTATGGTCACGAAAAGCGTCGCCTGCCGCTGGAGGACTTCCCGGCCCGCATCGATCTTCTTTATGGCCCTGACATAGGATTCGCTGCCGACCGTGGCCCTGGTCGCTATCACGCCTATCGGCCCGGCCACATGCCTTGCGCAGGCGGCCCTGGCGCCTGCGTCGATGACCCCGATTACCGGAACCGGCAGCTCATCCCTGAGGCGGTCGAGCGCCGCGGCGGACGAGGTGTTGCAGGCTATGACGATCATTTTCACGCTGCGGGAGATCAGGTGCGCCGAAATCTCCCTCGAATACCTCACGATCGTCTCGACCGAACGCGTCCCGTAGGGGAAACGGGCCGTGTCCCCGAAATAGATGATGTTTTCTGCGGGCAGAAGTTCGTTGACCGCCTTGCAGACCGTGAGCCCCCCGACGCCCGAATCGAAGATCCCGATTGGCCTGTCAGACATAGCCCTTGTCCTTTTCTTTCTTCTTGAAGAGCAGGAACTCGATGCCGTCGACAAGGGCCTGCCACGAGGCCTCGATGATGTTCGTCGAAACGCCGACCGTTCCCCAGTGCGTCAATTTTCTGGTATTGTCGATGAGGACCCTGACGGCGGAACCCGTGCCGTCCTTCTCATTCAGCACCCTTACCTTGTAGTCTGAAAGATGCATCTCCCTGATCTCAGGGTAGAACTTCTCGAGCGCCTTTCTCAGGGCGTTGTCAAGGGCCGCAACCGGGCCGTTCCCGTTGGCCGCGGTGTGCTCGATCCTGCCGCCGACCTCGACCCTGATCGTCGCCTCGCAGTACAGCTCCCTGGTCTCGCTCATCTCGGTGATGACCCTGAAGCCCTTGAGGTTGAAAAACGGCACGTATTCGCCGGTGGCCTGCCTTATTATGAGCTCGAACGATCCCTCGGCCGCCTCGAACTGGAAGCCCTGGTCTTCGAGCTCCTTTATTTTCTTCAGTATGCTTCCGGGCAGCTCGACCTTCTCGTTGATGTCAATGCCGAGCTCCCGCGCCTTGAATTCAATGTTGCTCTTGCCCGAAAGCTCAGACACGAGCACCTGCCTTCGGTTGCCCACCAGGTCGGGGTCCATGTGCTCATAGGTGCGGGTGTCGCGCTGCAGCGCAGAGACGTGTATGCCGCCCTTGTGTGCGAATGCGTTGTCGCCCACGAACGGGGCGCGCTCGTTGTGCGCCAGGTTCGCGGTCTCGCTGACATACCTGCTGATTTCGGTAAGGTGGATGAGGGACTTCTCGGCCGCGCAGGAGTAGCCCATCTTCAGCACGGCGTTCGGGATGAAGGTGATCAGGTCGCAGTTGCCGCACCGTTCGCCGTAACCGTTCATGGTGCCCTGCACCTGCCGAGCGCCCGCGATCACCGCAGCGATTGAATTGGCCACCGCAACGCCGGTGTCGTTGTGGAAATGGACCCCTATCGGAACCGACACCCTGCCGGCCGCTACAGCGGTTATATCCCCTGCCTGGTGCGGAAGCATGCCGCCGTTCGTGTCGCACAGTACCACCGCGTCCGCGCCGGCTGCGGCGGCCTTTTCGATCACTGCAAGGGCATACTGGGCGTTGGCGAGATATCCGTCGAAAAAATGCTCGGCGTCCAGGAAGACTTCCCTGCCCATATCTTTCAGGTACGCCACCGTGTCGCGCACCAGGGCAAGGTTTTCGTCCAGGGTGATGTTCAGCGCCCTGGTCACGTGGAAATCCCAGGACTTGGCCACGATGGTCACGGTTTGCGCTCCGGACCGGACAAGGGCCTGTATCAGGGGATCGTCCTTACAGGTCACGCCCGGCCTTTTGGTCGAGCCGAACGCCGCGATCCGGGAATGACCGAGCTTTTCTTTTATTATCTCGGAGAAAAACAGGTCGTCCTTGGGGTTCGAACCGGGCCATCCGCCCTCGATATAATCGATATTGAGCCGGTCAAGGGCGCGCGCGATGCGCAGCTTGTCCTGGAGGGAAAACGAAATCCCCACGGTCTGGGCCCCGTCGCGGAGGGTCGTGTCATATGTGATCAGTTTTTTTTCACCCAT
>JAKLIV010000100.1 GCA_022709405.1 Spirochaetota bacterium | reverse complement strand
CCCGGGTCGGGTTTCATGAACTGAATGTATCTCTGGTGAGTCAGTCCAATGATATTCTGAAAAAACATGTTCGACCATTTGATTCAAATAAAGTAAAGGAGATTTCTTTATTTGCACGATCACTGGGAATGAGGGTCAGAGCATATTTTATTCTCGGCCTTCCTGACCAGACGAAGCATGAAATAAAAGAGACCATTCAGTTCATGAATGATATCGGGGTAATGATTTTCCCTTCTGTTTATTACGATGTAAAAAGGCCGCAAGACGAATGGAAAACGCAGAGATCCTCTGCATTTTTTAACGAGTCAGAGAATTTAAATATTCATGACCTTTTATATTTTTTTAACCAGGCTCTATCAATCAATAATAGATTAAAAATTCGATCAATCTAATTATCATATAAATAATCTCCTAATATTTTAAACCAGAAATGCCATTCTTTTTCTGTACCTTTCTTCATATACTAAAAACTTTTTGACTCGTTCAGAAAAAGTATCACCAAGTGCAAGAAAAAACGGGTGAAGTGTTATTTTTATCGTCGACTGATAATTCTCATCTAAATAGGCGTTGATACTTGAATATCGATATTTTCTTGGATCAGAGACATATCCCTTCCTTACAGAATTAAATGCCTGATACCATAGATTATTGAAAAAATGTGACTCCGGGTCATCTGAATGTTCTATGATGATATCTTTAAAACGTTCATTCCAGAAGGGACCGATTCGGTTCATCATCTTGTTGTAGCGCTGCGCAACACGGGCTTTAATATATTGCATAATCCTTGAGATTGTTGCGCCATTCTCGACAGTTTTGATAGTGAAGTGAAAATGGTTGCTTAAAATGGTGTAACTGATAAATTCAAATGCATATTTCGAAAGAGCCATATTAATGACTTCCTCCATTATATTTTTGACACTGTCACGCTTCATTTTTTCACTGCTTTCTATACACCGGGACATGACATGATAGGTCAGTCCTGGAGCACATAATCTTGGTTTTCTTGCCATAGTTTTACCAGTTGCATAATATACGATCGGGATTGATTAAATTGAAAAAATTTTTTAGAAATATTGAGGGTCAGAGCAAAAAAATGAATCCCGGGGTCAGAGCACTTCTAAACAATGCACAAATATTAGGATTGACATAAACTCAGAATCCGGAAAATATTTCAAGATCGCCTGACAAATTCATAATCGCGATCCCAGATTATCAATGCGAGGATGCCACATGAAAAAATCAGTTGTAACCGCAATCATCGTGCTTGCCTGCGTTTCCATGGCCAGAGCCGGGCTCATGAGCCCACCTTCGCCTGCCGGTAAATTCATACTCGAACCGCACGGCGCAGTCGGTATTTCCATGATGGGAGGAGAACTGCCAGACGGTCTGGATCGAGCCATGGGAGTCGGCTTCGCATATTCCGGCGGATTGAGCTTCGGGTACGGCCCGGTCAGCGCAGGGGCTGTCATGTTCGGGGTTGAATACACCGGCAAACCCTTTGTCATCCATGGAGACTATCCCGGCCGGGGAAAATTCACCGATACGATCACGACTAACTTTATCGATATTTTATTCGGCTGGAAGGGCTATGTCTCTTACTTCTACTATGAAGCGGGCCTTTTTATGGGATTCAAAGTCGGCAGATGGGAGTATATACGGTTATACGACGACAAGGATATCGATCGTCTATATGGATACGATTATGAGGTTGATGAAAACAATGGCGACAGCGATTTCGGCGTTTATATAGGACTTGGCGGCTCAATACCCCTGGCTTCTTTTCTCAGATTGGATCTGGGAGTACAGCTGCAGGCGGCATTTGTCCCGGGGTATGAGGACAGCGCAGCTGATACGACACTGACCACCATGGCTCTCATGTTCAAAGCAGGATTTACCTTTTTAATCTGATTACAATACTGGCGCATCATTGTTAAAAAATTAATTGCGATCCTAAAAAATGAGCGACCACTTTTACACGGTAACCGAACTCACCAGGGAGATAAAAGCCGCGATCGAGGGCAATGAATCCTTCAGCGGCATATGGGTGAAGGGAGAGGTTTACAATCTGACCTACCACTCCTCAGGCCATATTTATTTCACCCTGAAGGATGACAACGCCCTCATAGCCGCGACTTTTTTCAAGAACGCCAACCGCCGCCTGAACTTCAAACTCGAGGAAGGAATGAAGGTCCTCGCCATGGGGAGCGTGACCCTGTACGAAAAGCGCGGCGCCTATCAGCTGAACGTATCCCAGGTCAGGCCCGAGGGAATCGGCGAGCTTCAGAAACGCATCGAGCAGCTCAAGAAGAAACTCGAGGCCGAGGGCATATTCGATCCAGCGAGAAAACGTCCGCTGCCGCTGCTGCCCCGTAAAATCGGCATTGTCACCTCGCCCACGGGCGCCGCGGTCCGCGACATCCTCAAAGTGGCGCTCAGGCGCTACCCCAACATCGAGATTCTTCTTGCTCCTGCAAAAGTCCAGGGGGATGACGCCGCGCGGGCCATAGCGCTCGGCATCATGGAGCTGAACAGGCCCGAGTACGGCGTTGACGTGATAATCGCCGGCAGGGGCGGCGGCTCTTTCGAGGACCTCATGCCGTTCAACGAGGAAATAGTGGTGCGCGCTTTTTACAATTCGCGCGTTCCCATAATATCGGCCGTAGGGCACCAGATCGATCATCCACTGTGCGACGACGCCGCAGACCATGCGGCTCCCACGCCATCGGCCGCTGCCGAGATGGCGGTCCCCGTAAAGTCCGAGCTCACCGGAGAAATCAACTACCACTTTATGCGCGCCGAAAAGGCTCTTGAAGGAATAATCCGTCACGCATCGACCAGGTTCGAAAGCGTCACGTCGCGCAGAGTATTGAGACAGCCCCTCGAAATAGTGAACCAGTACGAGATGCTGCTCACCGACATGGAGCGCTCGATATCCGATGCAATGCGCAGCATAATCGCCGTATCTCGTGAAAGGATGATATCCATCCCCGACCTGCCGGTAAGGCTCGCCCGCATAATGGACCGCAAATCCCACCGGTTCGCGGCCGCAGTGCAGGCGCTCGACCAGTTATCCCCCCTTTCCATAATGAAAAGGGGCTATGCGATCGCCCTCGACAGCGACAGGAATATCATTCGCAGCGCGGGCCAGGCATCCGAGGGAGACGTCCTTGACCTGCTCATGCATGACGGGTCACTGGCCTGCACCGTAAATTCAATCAAGCAAGGAGCCGGCTTTGGAAAAGAAGAAAAAAGATAACCAGCCTGCAATGACGTTCGAAAAGGCCCTGGAAAAACTGGAGGAGATCGTCGGCCGTCTCGAGGACGGCGGCCTCGGGCTCGAGCAGGCCATAAGCGAGTTCGAGAAAGGGATGAAGCTCGCGCGCTTCTGCCATGACAAGCTCGAAGAGGCCGAACGCAAGATCGAGATTCTCCAGAAAGGCGGCGAAACGTCGGTCGAGAAAAAGGAAATATCGGTGAAAAAAGACACGGGCGAGATCGACGATGAGGACGATCTGCAGGGTTCGCTGCTCTGACTTAAAGGAGGCGCAATGAAAAAATCGGTCATATTCTTGTTTTTCTTACTTCTGGCAGCCTGCGGAAAAGAGAACGGCATCACGTTCTGCGAGGGTGTAAACCGCGAAGGCGAAGGCGTTAAATGCGGGACCAAATTCGAGGCCGGAGATCTCACCGCTCTCGTAAATACCGAAGCCCCGTTTGAAACTGCAAGCATAAAGATCGACGTCTTCCAGGTTGACGGCCGGCACGAGGAAAAAATCGAGTCCCTTAACGTTGAAACCAGACCCGATGACACCCGAAAAGCGGTGCCGCTGTCGCTTTACCAGGGCGGCAAGTTCAAAGTCAGGGCTATAAAAGGAGATAATGCCCTTGCCGAGGGAGAGGTTGAAATTATAGAAAACTAAGCAAGGAGGGATTGTAATCCGGGTTAAACCCGGATTATTCGCCGCTTTGCTGCTCCAGAGCCTTTCTGCGCTTCTCTTCCTGGTAAAACACGATCACCAGAAGACAGGCGCCGACCACGATGACCGAATCAGCCACATTGAACGCCGGCCAGCGGTATACGCCGTCAACGCCGACCGAAATGAAATCGACCACTCCCGGCCTTCCGGGAATCAGCCTGTCTATGATGTTTCCGATCGCGCCCGATATGATAAGAGAAAGCGAAACCGTAAACAGAAGAGACTTGTTCTTCTCGTAGAAAAAATAGGCGACCATGAGAGCCAGGACGATCACCGAAACGATCAGGAACATGTTCTTGTATCCCTGGAGTATCCCGAAAACCCCTCCCTGGTTGTAAACCAGCGTTATACGGAGAAAGCCGTCAAGATAATCGTGGCGCTCATACAGGTTTATATTGTCCACGATGAAGTTCTTCGTTAATACGTCCAGAACAAGCGTTGCCGCAACTATGCACAGGGCGGTTATGTTTCTTTTCATTTATCAATCCTCATAAGATTTTTAACCGGGAATCGCGTTGACGATTGCAGTGCACCGGGGGCACAGTTCCGGATGACTCGGATCGGTCCCTCTTCTCTCGGTATAGTTCCAGCACCTCACGCATTTTTCCCCAGATGTTTTAGCCACTGTAATTGACGAGATGTCGTATTTTTTCATTCCCGGGACTTCGGCTTGCTCGAACTTCACCGACGCCACCTGGAAAAATCTCGTGACTTCGTCTCCCATCTCGTCTATGATCTTTCTGGCCTCGTTTTGTTTCACGTGCATGGTTATGGCGGCCTCGAGGGACGACTTGACGATCTTGTCCCTTCTCGATTCCTCGAGCGCCTTGAGCACGTCCTCCTTGATCTCGACCAGGCCCTCCATCCTGTTTCTTATCTCCTCGTTTCTGAAAACCGGGTCGAGACCGTAATAGCGCCCCATGTGAATCGAGCCCGGTTTGCCGATGAATTGCCATATCTCTTCTGTCGTGAAAACGAGTATCGGGGCCGCAAGGCGCACGAGAGAGTTGAATATCTCGCTCAGCGCGGTCTGGGCCGCGCGCCTTCTCGGCGAGTCCTTCATCTCGACGTACAGTATGTCCTTCGAAATATCGAAATATATGGATGAAAGGTCCACGGCGCAAAAATTCAGTATCTTGCGGTACACCAGATGGAATTCGAACTTCTCGTAGTGTTCGATGACTTTTTCTGAAAGCGCATGAAGCTTGTCCAGAATCCATTTGTCCATGTCCGAAAGTCGGTCATAGGGAACCGCGTTGGCTTCGGAAAAATCCGAAATATTGCCGATGATGAACTTGAACGTGTTGCGGATGCGACGATATGAATCCGCCACCTGCTTGATCATGTCCATTCCGATGCGCAGGTCGTTCCGGTAATCCTCGGACGAGACCCAGAGCCGAACGATGTCGGCCCCGAACTGCTTTATCAGGTTTTCCGGGGGGATGACATTGCCCTCGGACTTGCTCATCGCCTTGCCGTTTTCATCAAGCACGAAACCGTGCGTGAGCACCGTATCGTACGGGGCGCGGGACCTCAGCGCGAGCGCCGGCCACAGCGACGACTGGAACCACCCGCGGTGCTGGTCGCTCCCTTCGAGGTAGAGGTCGGAGGGCCAGCGATGCCCTTCCCATTTGTCGAGCACCGCAAAATGGGACACGCCGGAATCGAACCACACGTCGAGGATGTCGTATTCCCTGACGAACTCATCAGAGCCGCAGCCGCACTTCGTGCCCTTGGGAACGAGGTCCTTCGTGTCATCGGTGTACCAGGAATCGATTCCCCGGGTTTTCGCGATCTCTGCAAAATACTGGACCGATTCCGCGGTCATGAGATTTGCCTGGCACTTCGCACACCTGAATGACGGGATAGGCACGCCCCAGGAGCGCTGGCGCGACAGGCACCAATCGGGCCTTGACTCGACCATGGCCCTGAACCTTGCCTCGCCCCACGAGGGAATCCATTGGGTATCGTCGACGACCTTAAGGCCTTTTTCCCTGAGCTGGTTATGGTCCATCTTGAAAAACCACTGCTCGGTCGCCCTGAAGATCAGCGGCTTCTTGCAGCGCCAGCAGTGCGGATACGAGTGCTCGATCGAATTCGTCTGAATCAGCGTTCCGTTCTTTTTTATGATATCGAGCACCTTGTCGTTTGCGTCGAACACGAACACTCCCTTCATGTCCGGGTATTCGTCGTTGAACCTGCCCTCGTCGTCGACCGGGCAGAAAACGTCCAGGTCGTACTGGAGGCCGATGATATAGTCCTCCTGGCCGTGACCCGGAGCGGTGTGGACGATGCCGGTTCCCTGCTCGAGGGTCACATGATCGCCGAAAATCACTTTCGATTCCCTCTTGATAAAGGGATGATACACTTTCAGGGCCGCGATCTCTTCCCGCGAAATCGGGACGCTCTTCTCGATCTTCGCCCCGGCGACCTCCTCTATCTGCATGGAGAGCCCTTTTGCCAGGATGTAATATTCGTTTTTGAACTTGTACACGCCGTACTCGAAGTCGGGATGAAAGCAGACCGCAAGGTTCGCGGGCAGCGTCCATGGAGTCGTGGTCCAGATCACCACATGGGTATTCTCCTTGTCTATACCGTCGATCTTCAGGCTCGCCGGGTCGACCTTGAACTTCACGTAGATCGAGGGCGAGCTGTGATTGCCGTATTCAACCTCGGCCTCAGCCAGCGCGGTGACGCAGGTCGGGCACCAGTAAATGGGCTTTTTGCTCCGGTAGATATACCCGGCCTTGAGTATCTCGCCGAAAACCTCGACGATTTTCGATTCGTAATCATAAGCCATCGTTTTGTATGGGTTCTTGTAATCCCCGAAAACGCCGAGGCGCTTGAACTCGTCCATCTGGATTTTAACGAACTTGTCGGCGAACTTTCTGCATCCCTTTCTTATTTCGACTTTCGGCATGGTCTTCGCCTTGTCGCCCATCTCCCTGGTCACGTTGAGCTCGATGGGCAGGCCGTGGCAGTCCCAGCCTGGAACGTACGGAGCCTGATAGCCCATCATTGTCTTGTGCTTCACGATGATGTCTTTCAATACCTTGTTAAGGGCATGCCCAAGGTGGATATGACCGTTCGCATAAGGCGGCCCGTCATGGAGGATATAGGTTTCAGCGCCGGATCTCGACTCGATGATCTTCTTGTAGATGTCCTGCTCCTCCCAGGACTTGAGCATCTCGGGCTCGCGTGTGGGGAGGTTCGCCTTCATCGGGAAATCGGTTGCTGGAAGGTTGACCGTTTTGGAATAATCCATAATATCCTCCGTGCGGCGCCGTCTGAAAGGCGGCCCGGCATGTCGAATTAGAAAAAGATTGGGTCCGGTTTTGTCAATGTTTTTTTATCAGAGTATGGCGGCGAGGTCTATTCCGGATTCGCGCATTGTCGCCGAAGCGACCGCCTTCCGGACGGAATCCCGGTCTCCGTAAATCAACGCGAGAGACCTGGCCCGCGTGATCGCGGTATAAACGATTTCCCTGGTGAGCATCCGCCCGGCCCGTTCATCGAGCGCGAGCAGGACCCGGTCGTACTCCGACCCCTGGCTCTTGTGCACGGTGACAGCCCATGCCGGTTCGTGGGCCGGAACCGTCCGCAGCGGAAAGAATCTGAATCCTGCGCTTCCCCTGAAAAAAACATAGCTTTCCCCGTCCGCGGCCCTGATCGTCACGCCGACGTCGCCGTTGAACAGCTCCCTTGCGTAGTCATTTTGCAGCACGATCACCGGCCCGCAAAGCAATGATCCCGGGGCCGCACGGCCTGAAACCTGCGCCATGATCGACGACATGCGGGCGTTGATCCCCTCTGTGCCGAAATCGCCCCTGCGCACCGGTGATAGAATCCTGCTGCCCTCGATAAAGCCGAACAGGCCGCGCATGACCTCGACGAATTCATCGCTTTGAAAACCGTCGGGCGCGAACGATCCGGCCCGCCCTGCAAGGCCCGCGTACGAATCATCCGCACCGCGCCTACCATAGTTCACGTCCGCCCAATTCTCGAGCAGGGACTCGAACCGGACCCTGCGTCCCTTTCCTTCCGGGCCGGGATCGACCCGGTATATTCCTTCAAGGGGAAGAGATCCATGGCCGCACTGCTGAATGAAATCAGCCGCGGAAGGGTCCTGCCTGTTTATCCTGACTGCCGCTTCCAGTATGCTTTTTTCAGACCTGTAGCTCTCATCGAGGATGACGAAATGGTCCGAGAGCGCGGCCTCGCCGGCGCCCGCTTTTTTGAAAGGCGCCCTGTCGGACAAGGGACTGATTTCCTCAAGCAGCGAGAGAGCCTCAACGCTATAGCGCACAACGTTTTCGCCGGGCAAGAGGTCCGCGAACACGGCCCCGGCCTCTACCGACGGCAGCTGGTCCCTGTCCCCGAGAAGGACGATCGACGCCCCGTCGCCAGCCGCTTCAAGCAGCTTTCCAAGAAGAACGATGTCGATCATGGACACTTCGTCGACGATGAGGATATCTGCCGGGAGCCTGTTGCCGCGGCCGTAAAAAAATCCGTTTTTCGAAGGGCTGTATTTCAGTAGTCGGTGAACCGTCACCGCCTCGATTTCGTCGAGGGCCATGTCCGCACTGTCGCGCCGCGAAAGGCCCGAAAGCCCTGCCCGCACCGATTCGGTCAGCCTCTGCGCCGCCCGTCCCGTAGGGGCTGCGACCATCATCCTTGAGTGTTCGACCCCGGCCCTGGAAAACAGCCGCAGGATATTCAGCACGATGGACGTTTTGCCGGTGCCGGGACCGCCCGATATAACGGTGAATCCGCCTGTCAGCGAAAGGCAGAGGGCCATGATCTGCGCCGGGTTCAATACCGCCGGAGATCCCCTGAAACAGAGGGGATTCTCCTCCAGGACCGATTTCATCATCCGTCTGATGTTGTCTGCACCGGCTTTTTGGACATTTCCCCTTTTCATCAACCGCTCGAGCTCGCCGGCCACCTTCCGCTCGTAGAGGTAATATTTCTGAAAATAAACCCTGCCGCTGTCAATGACGTAAACCAGCGGAAGGAATTCTTCGGCCCGGGCCTCATTGCTCCCGGCAGGCACCGTTTGCACGAGCCCATCGAAGCTGGAAATATCGCGTACGATCCGTTCGGCGAGATCAGCGGCGCCGGGAGCGAATCGGGACAGGCTGTTTTCAAGGCCTGCGCGTTCGAGGTTCAGGCATACAGCGCCCTGGCAGAGACGGTCGAACATGCACAGGAGAAGTGCGTGAACCGCCGGGTCGTCATGGCCGGACAGTTCGACAAGATCGCGAATGGTGATGTAGTCGGCCTGGGAAAGATCCAGTTTTTCCAGGGCGGAGGAATATAACGGGCCTGTTTTATCTGCGCCTGTTCCGTGAAAAAAACCAAGCCTGCGGAGTATATCTGAAGCAGGGAGCGTCGTCATGATAGAAAGAAATTACATCAGGGTCCGTTTGGTGTCAATGGAATTTTGCATGCCCGCGCGCGGGGTCTTTTGGAGAAAATTTTTCAGCACGCGCGACAGATGCTCGTATGAAACCGGTTTTTTCATGTAGTAGTCGCATCCGGCTTCGAAACACCTGTCCCGGTCCTCTTTCATCGCAGCCGCGGTGACCGCGATAATGGGAGTTCTTTTTCTTTTCTCCTTGCGCTCTATCTCGCGGATTATCTCTGCTGTCTTCATCCCGTCGAGCACCGGCATCCTTATATCCATCAGAATCGCAGCGATGCCGTTCGTGGTCTTGTATATCGAAACGGCGTCCCTCCCGTCCGACGCGCATTCGACTGTATAACCGAGCTTTTCAAGCAGGGTGCGGATTATCTTCTCGTTGGTATTGTTGTCTTCAACGACGAGTATGACCGGCGGATTGTTGCCGTCCGGCACGGTCGCGCATCCTCCCTCGTCCTGGTCTTCCTCGTCAATCGGAACATACGGGAGAGTGAAATAGAACGTCGAACCGTGGCCCTGGCCGGTTTTGGACACCAGCTTGATTTCACCTCCCATCAGTTCCACGAGCTTTTTACTGATGGCAAGGCCAAGGCCGGTGCCGCCGTATTTTCTCGTGGTGCTCGCTTCAGCCTGCTGGAAAGGCTCGAAAATCCTTGCATGATATTGCGGATCGACACCGATCCCCGTGTCCCTCACGTATAACTCGAGCATGGACCCGCCCTTGACCGAAAACCCGAATTCAATAAATCCTTCGCTGGTGAATTTCACCGCGTTGCTCATGAGATTGTTCATCACCTGCTGCACGCGCGTGGGATCGCCGAGAACGATGCTGTTAATGCAGCCCGGGACCGATTTTCTCACCGCGACCATTTTTCCCCTTTGCGAGAGAAGGACTGAGGCGCTCGATGCCGCGTTATTGATGACGGATTCGAGCGAATAGGGAATGTGCTCCAGCACGATCTGGCCGGCGTCGATTTTCGTCTGGTCGAGTATATTGTTTATTATTGACAGAAGCAGATTGCCGCTCTCACGGATATTTTCCAGGTAATCGCGGCTCTCCCCTTTCGCGTCCGAATTGAGCATGAGGTTCGAATAACCGATGATCGTGCTCAGTGGAGTCTTGATTTCATGGGACATGTTTGAAAGGAACGCCAGTGAATGCTCGGTGCATTCTTCGGCCCTGTTTTTGTCTTTCTCGAGCTTCTCTTCATAATTTTTTCTCTCGGTGATGTCCTCGATCATGGCCAGGTAGTACCATGGCTCCCCTTCATCGTCCCTGATAAGGGTAAAGGTCACCGATGCGACCGCGGTCTTGATTCGGTTCGCGCCGAGGCTCGATTCGAAGATTATCGTCTCGTCGTCCCGCGAGACAAGATCGTTGATGTCCTTTTTAAGGATTTTTGAATCAGCCGCCTCCATCAGGCCGAAAAAAGACGCTCTGACAAGTTCCTCTTTTGAAGTTTCAAGAATTTTAAGCAGCGCGCCGTTGACCTTTCTGATTCGGAAATTCATGTCGATTATCGCCATGCCGATGGGCGATCTGTCGAATATGCGGTTCGATAGCTTCTCTCTGACCTGCAGGTCGCGCTCTCTCTTGTGTCGGTACAGAGCCACTTCGATGACGCTTTTAAGATCGTTTTTTTCAAACGGTTTGATGACGAATCCGTAAGGCATGGTTTTTTTGGCCCTGGCAATGGTTTTCTCGTCGGCATAGGCTGTCAGGTATACTACGGGAATGTCAAAATCCTCGCTGATCTTCTTTGTGGCCTTGATTCCGTCCATTTTGCCCTTGAGGCGTATGTCCATAAGCACGAGGTCGGGGCTGAACTCATTGATTTTAGCGATGGCCTCCTCTCCGCTCGAAGCAATCGCCGGTATGGAGTAACCCAGGCTCTTCAGTGTAAACTTGATATCCTGGGCTACCACCCCTTCATCTTCCACAACCATAATCTGCGGACTTACCATCAGTCTAACCTCTGCCGGATATAAATATTTTTCCAGATCAATTATCGGCAAACAACCATGAAATCTTAATAAACCGGGCGCAAGTGTCCAAAAATGTCTGTATTATCAAAACAGTGCATCAATAAATGGGGAAGCGCATTTTTAAGAACTGAGAGCGTTATTTTGGTTGCATTGTGCGGCCCGTGGTCTTTTTATTAAACATGAGGCGTTTCTTTTATCCATAAACTTTCCAGTGAAAGCCGAGGAGGAAGCATGAAAAAATTCGGTATCGTCGGAGCGGGCATCATGGGGTCCGATATCGCCCAGCTCGCGGCCCAATCTGGATTTGAAGTGATTCTGTTCGACATCGATGAAAACAAAAGCAGGGCGGCGTTCGAAAAAATCCAGGAGAGGCTGAAAAGATACGCTTCAAAAGGCAAAATCCCCCCTGACCAGGTCGGTAAGACGACATCAAAAATCAAGCTGCACACGAGCATCGACGACCTTGCCGTAGCAGACATCGTGCTCGAATGCGTGCCCGAGGACCTCGCCCTGAAAAAAGACGTGTTCAGGCAGCTCTCCAGGGTATGCAAGGCCGGGACCGTGCTCGCAAGCAATACATCATCAATGTCGATTACCGAAATAGCATCCGCGACCGACTGCCCCGAATCCGTAATCGGTATTCATTTTTTGAATCCCGCCCGCGTCATGAAGCTGATAGAAATCATACCCGGCCTCAAGACGACGCGCGAGACGGTCGAGATGGCAAAGACCATCGTGAAAAAACTCGGCCGCGAGCATGTGGAATCCAGAGACTTCCCCGGTTTTCTTCTCAACCGGATGCTGTATCCCCTGATCAACGAATCTATATACCTGCTGTACGAGGGAGCAGGGACTCCCGAAAACATCGACAAAGTGACGCGTATCGGGCTCAACCTGCCCATGGGCCCGCTCGCCCTGGCGGACATGATCGGACTCGACGTAATACTCGCGGTCGGTGAAGAAATGCACAAGGGATTCGCAGACCCCAAGTACAGGCCGTGTCCCCTGCTGAGAAAATATGTCGCCGGCGGGTACCTCGGGGTCAAGACAAGAAGGGGATTCTACATCTACTGAATCACTCGCCGTCCCAGATCGCGGCCTCATGCCTGAGGGCATCCAGGCGTTTCTGAAGCTTCGGCGGCCTCTCGTCTTCTGGCGGCATGCTCTCGGGAAAATATTTCTCGATGGCGTCGAGCGCCTTCATGAACGATGTTTTCTCTCTGGAATCGTTGAAATAATTGATGACCAGGTCCTTGCCCCTTTCCGAGAGAGGATGCTTCGTAAGTTGCTCGATCACGCTGAAAATGGCCCGCCTCAAATTTTCCCTGTTGTCATTTTGTACCATTTTTTCACCTCGATCAAACGGACGGCATTTCCCCATGCGGGCCATAGGAGTTAAAATTTTATGAAGTCAAGAATGTCCTTGATGAAAAAAATCACGAGTTCAATGGCGATGAGCCAGATTATTATCCATTCAAGGTTGGCCATATGCTTCTGGTTCTGCTCATCAGCGAGCATGGTGAGCAGGTCATGAATGATGGCCAGCTTTTTGACAAGGAGCTCGATCCTGGGCCGGGTCTCGAGATACCTGGATACGGTGAAGTATGTTTCCTCGAACTCGGGGAACTCCCAGAAAAATTCCGGCGTGTCGAGGAGCTCGAAGTTCATGTTGATGTCGGTCTCAACAAGGAAAAGCACGCCCCTCATGCGTGCGATCTGCCTGCGGTTCATGTTTATCTTCCCGGTTTCGGCGATGCTGCGGGGGATATGGGCGGTCGATTCGATCGTCTCCTGGGCGTACTGCTCGAGCTCCAGAAGCTTCACCGACTGGGCGATCCCGTGCGACAGGGCAATTATCTCGAGCGGTTCGGCTTCGGTGAGGTATATATGGTCGGAATGTATCTTGACCGATTCATGCGCAACGGAAAATGAAAACTCGTCAATGAAGGGGGTTTCATGCAGGCTCTCACAGTAGGGCCTGATATTGTCGAAAAACCGTTTCGTGTCGTCATGGCCCACGCCCCAAGTTATGACAACGCCAAAAGGAAACACCAGGATGTTCCCGTCTTCCTTCATGATATGAAGGGTGTCCCGGTAAAGGGCCGTCCTCTCATTTTGCGTTATATAGTCGGTCAGCTCTTTAAAATTGAATGTTTTGGCCAGGCAATATGCTATGCATTTCATGTTTTTCACCACGGGATCGTGTGCGAATATAGCATTTCACCGGCGGGGCTTTCTGTCAAACACATCTGTAAAAATGATGCTATAAAACAGGGCCTATTCGGGCCTCATCGTGGGGAACAGCAGCACGTCCCTGATCGACGATTCCCCGGTCAGCAGCATGACCATGCGGTCGATGCCTATGCCCAGGCCCCCTGTCGGGGGCATACCCACCTCGATAGCCTGCACGAAGTTCTCGTCCATGGGAGGAGCCTCGTCGTCCACTTCGCGGCGCAGCGACTGTTCGAAAAGGGTCTTGCGCTGGAACTCCGGGTCATTGGATTCACTGTAGGCGTTTGCGAACTCGGTCCCGCAGATGAAAAGCTCGAAGCGCTGGAGGAACCTGTCGTCGTCCCTGTCGGGCTTGCACAGCGGTGTCGTCTCTACCGGCTGATGCGTGACAAAAGTCGGCTGCACCAGCTTTTCCTCGACGAGCAGCTCGAAAAGCTTGTCGATCGCGAGGCCGCGGTTGAATCCGCCCTTGATCGCCCCGCCAGCGCGGTCCACCGCCGCGTCGAGGTCCTGGTCGCTCATGTTCATCACGTCGAGTCCGGCGTATTCTTTGAGCGCGTCCGCCACCTTGATCCGCTTCCATGGCGTCTTCAGGTCTATCTCTTTCCCGTCAAACACCGCTTTTGTCGTGCCGTTGACAGCGAGAGCCGTCTTTTCGAAGATCTCTTCGGTGATGGCCATCATGTCGTTGTAGTCGCCGTAGGCCTGGTAGAGCTCGAGCATGGTGAACTCCGGGTTGTGCGTGCGGTCGAGACCCTCATTCCTGAAACACTTGCCGATTTCGTACACACGGTCAAGGCCTCCCACAATGAGACGCTTGAGATAGGGCTCGAGTGAAATTCGCAGGTACAACGTGATGTCAAGCGCGTTGTGGTGCGAGGTAAACGGCTGCGCGGCTGCGCCTCCGTACACCGGCTGCAGCACCGGGGTCTCCACCTCGAGGAAATCCTTCCCGTTCAGGATTTCCTTGATGGACTTGATTATCTTTATCCTCTTGATGAATGTTTCCTTGACTCCCGGGGTGACGATAAGATCCACATGCCTGTTGCGGTACCGGAGCTCCTTGTCGGAAAACAGATCGAAGGTCTCGCCGTCTTTTTCCTTCACGACCGGCAGGGGCCTGATATTCTTGGTCAGCAGGTCCATTTCGGATACGAACACGGTGATCTCGCCGGTCTTTGATTTCTTCACCGTGCCTTTCGTCCCGATGATATCGCCCAGGTCGAGCTTCTTGAACAGCGCATATTTTTCCTGTCCGACCGCATTTTCGGCGACATAGAGCTGGATGCGCCCGTCCCTGTCCTGAATGGTGCAGAAACTCGCCTTTCCCATCACCCTCATGGCCATTATGCGGCCGGCGACCGATACCGTCTTCTGCGATTCGAAGTAGCTGTCGTATCCGTCAATTATCGCGCGCGAATGGTCCGTGACGTCATACCGGTACGGAAAGGGATCGATATTCATCTCCCTGATTTCCTTGATCTTGCCCTTCCTTATCTGGATCAGAGAATTTGAATCTTCCATGCCCGTGCAACCTGCCTGTATATGATGTGGGCAATTGAATGCCCGATCCGATTCATTACGTGAACATCCACCCAACTGTCAAGATAAATATCAGGGAGATTTTTCTAAGGGGCTCCGCCCCTTGAACCCCATATAAGAAAAGATCTGCAATACATCGAATATTTTTCTTGATTATAGCTTCGTGATTAAAAAGATGATACAATCGAAACAGTTTCCCGGTAGAATGTCTAATATCCTTACCGTCCGTGATAATTGCATGAAGCAAACAAGGAGGGAGCGTCATGAACCGTATAGCAGCTCTTGTATCCGGCGCGATGGTTTTTCTGGGCGCATGCGGTCCGGAAAACATCAGATACTCCGACAACATAAAAGGCTCCGAGATCAGGGCCGCTCTCTACGTCAAGCCGGTGCCCGAACCGTACACCGACATCATTGTCTGGGGCAAATATTCCCTTGGACCGAATGACAATAGCCTTGCCGG
>JAKLIV010000010.1 GCA_022709405.1 Spirochaetota bacterium | reverse complement strand
CGGCTTTCGATTTCCTCGGATATTTCCCTCGACCTTTCCCTGAGGCGGTTGCTGAAATCCTGCAGCATCTCCGAGCCCTGGGCCTTGACGCTCTCAAACTCTTCGGAAACATGGGAAATCTCGGCTGATATCCCGGTAAAATCCTCTTTCGCAGCGCCGATAAACTCGATCTGCCTGTTTACCTCCTTGGCTGCGCGTGAAACGATCTTGAGGTCTTCTTCAACTCTTTTAAGGTTGGATTTTTCGATATTCAGTCCGGAAAGGCGCTCTTCGATTTCTTTCAGCGAAAGGCCCAGGTTCTTGGTCAGGGTCCCCGATTTTTTTATCAGGATGTCCATTTCAATCGTGGCGTCCCTGAACTTCCGGTTTTCGTTTTCGGCAAGCTTCTTGAAATCGTCAAACATCTTGGACGAGTATCGCCTTAATTTCGACATGCGGAGATTTGACTTGTCCAGCCTTCTGAAAAGCACCAGCATCGTAAGGCAGACAGCAAAGGTGATAATGTTTAAAATCATGTCTTACCGCCCTGTTTTTGACGAACTTGCCCGTTTTTAAGCATTTGGCGATATATTAAACATGGAAATTAATATGTCAATAAAATTTTATGTCTCATTAGATTTTGGCCCCATCCATGTACAAGCATAATCATCCCGGCAGCTGGTTGCTCTGACCCCGATGAATATCGGCCCTTTGCTCTGACCCCTGGCAATCGCCTTTTCCGAAACCTATCATTGCTCTGACCCCGGCGCAATAACACACCCCGACGATCCGGATCCCACCAAAGAAAAAATTATATTTAAATTGACAAAATTATACCATTAGTAAAATTTCTACTAATAGTAAATTTTTTCATCATCAATCCCGGAGAAACGGGCCATGGCTGATTACACTCGCAGGGAAATCATCCACAACAGGAAAAACCGGGAAAGGCTTTCCCGGGAACAGGTGATCATTGAAGCTGCGAAAAAACTGTTCTTTTCGAGGGGTTACCTGAAAACGACCATGGACGACATCGCCCTCGAGGCTGAAATAAGCAAGCCCACGGTATACCAGCACTTCAAAAACAAGGACGACCTGTTCTTCTCCCTGACACTGCCCCTGCTAAAAAGATTCGTTGACGACATGGAAGCCATGCTGAAAAAACTCGAAGCCGGAGCCTATAAATCCGGGGCCGAAATCATAGATGACCATTTCAGGACCCATATTGAGATTTTTACCGAAGATCCCGAAGCGTTCAGGGTATTCATGCTGTTCCAGCAGACCGGGGTCTTCTTCGAAGTCAACAGGGAAATCAGCGGGAAAATCAGCGCTCTCGCGAAAGAGCGGTACAACGGCATGCGCAGGCTCTATTCCAGGGCGATCGAGCTTGACCTTATCAAAAAGGTCGACGTGTACCATCTTGTGGAGATGATATGGGGCTCATTCCTCGGCATAATCATGTCGCTCGAGGCGAAAAACATCAGCAGGTCCATACACAAGGACTTTACTCCGGTGCTTGAGTTCACCCGTCAAATCATAACGGAATCGATAGCAATATAAAAAGGTATACGTCATGAACAACGCGTCCCAGATCATGCATGATATGGATCATTTTTTCAAACCGAACGGCGTGGCGGTCATTGGGGCCACGGACAATGCAAAACGGGGGGGATTTCACCTGCTGCGAAACGTTCTCGGCGGTTACACGGGAAAGGTCTACCCGGTCAATCCGAAATATGCCGAAATCATGGGCGTGCCGTGCTACCCGGACGTCGCATCCATCCCGGACGATTTCGACCTGGCCATCTATTTCATCCCTGCGGCCTCGCTGCCTGAAACGATACGGGAATGCGCCAAAAAGAAGGTCCGCGCCATAATCATCGAATCCGCCGGCTTCTCCGAGACCGGAGAGGAAGGCAGAAAACTCCAGCAGCGATCAGTGGAGCTCGCACGCTCCCTGGGGATACGCCTGTGGGGACCGAACTGCATGGGCCTGCTCGACGCGCATTCGCGCAATGTTTTTTCCTTCATGTACAACGACAGGTGGAAAACGCTTCTCGCACCCGGGAATGTCTCGCTCATTGTCCAGAGCGGAATGCTCTCCGCGGGATTTCTCATGACGATGATGGAGCGGGGCGGCATGGGAATGAGCAAGATCGCGTCCATCGGCAACAAGTGCGACGTGAACGAAACCGAACTCCTGGAATACTTCATCAATGACGAAAAAACCGAGGTGATCGGCTGCTATCTCGAATCGATCGTCGACGGCAGGCGCTTCATGGACCTGGCCAGAAAGACATCCAAACCGATCGTCGTGCTCAAGTCCGGGCGCAGCCCGCAGGGGGCCAGAGCGGCCATGAGCCATACTGCCAGCCTTTCAGGCTCGTCGAAGATCTACGACGGCGCGTTCAGGCAGGCGGGGATAATCCAGGTGTTCGACCTCAACGAGCTCATGGATTTCATCAGAGGATTTTCGCACTTTGAATCCTGCCCGGACAAAGGGGGCACCGCAGTGGTAACCTTCTCCGGGGGCGCAGGCATCGTGACCGCGGACCTTCTCTCCGACCGGGGCCTGCAGCTCGCCGACCTGGCGCCCGAAACCCTGCGTGAGATAAAAAAAGTCTTCCCGGAATGGATGGAGCCGGCGCATCCGCTCGACCTGTGGCCCGCGGTAGAAAAAAACGGACTGAGCACAGTCTATAACCACACCGTTGAGGCGGCCATGAAAGACCCGGCGGTCGACACGATCATAGTGGAATCGATAGCCGCGATCAACCGCGGCCCGGAATTTCTCGCCGAAATAGGCCGCATGAAAAAGCGATACGGCAAGCCGGTTCTCCTGTGGCTGATCCACAACGGCCAGCAGGACGTTTTCAACCATTACCGAAAAATCGCCGAAGAGGCGGGCGTTCCGGAATTCACCGAAATCTCCAGGATCGTGGCCATCATCGCAGGCGTTAAAAGGCATTACCGGAAGAAAAGGTCCCTGGGCGTTTTACCATAAAGTTTATGGGCGTGCATAATCCGGCTGTACCGTATTCAAACATCACTTGACGCAGGCCTGTATCGAGAGTACATTATCCGGTAAATCCCGGCGCATGACGGATATACAGACTGAAAAACCGAAGGACAGAATGCGTTCCATTTTTCGAAAGCTGGCGCTCTGGCTGTACCGCAACAATTACGTTAAAAAGGCCATTGACGAAAAGGCCGACCTCAGCGCATTCATGCAGCGGCCTTCGGCCAGGATCGTCATCGGCATTTGCCTCATGGCGCTGAGCTATGTACTCGGCTGGCCCGCGGTCGCTTTTCTTGGAGTCGTCGCGATTATCCTGAGGGAGCCGCTCATCGCAGTGATCGGGGGCCCGCTCATATACGGGTTTTCGCACCTGGTTTTTCTCGCCGGATTTTACCTGACAGGCGCCGAGTACTCGGTCATCTTCATGAGATGGGCCGCCAGAAGAGGCGTCGAGATACTGATGAGAATGGGCGGGGAAAAAGAACAACCCAGCGCGAACATGAATACCTGAAACTCGGATGCGGTGTTATTATGGATACGATCGTTTATATTGACCCATACTCAAAATGTATTCCGCTTAAAATTCTGCAGATGATTTATATCGCGCTGGTGAAGCTCCTGGTTCGAGTATTTTCCTTCCCCGCAAGGGCTTCGTGGCACAAAACGGTGAGGATCGCCCTTGATATCCTGGGTACGGTCTTCCTTCAGTTCCCGAAAAGGGCGTTGAAAGAAAAAGTCGATGCAGCAGGCACGCCCGCCCGATGGATACGCTGGAAGGGGTCGGATTGTAATGGCGTGATACTCTACCTGCATGGAGGGGGATATTCGCTCGGGTCGATGAAGACCCACGGCAGGATGGCAGCCAACATTGCACGCCGCTGTAAAATGAAAGCGCTTTTCCTCGAATATCCCCTCGCTCCGGAACATAAACACCCCGAGACCCTGGACCGCGCGCTTGCCGCATATCGATGGCTCCTCGACTCCGGAAACAGTCCTGAAAAGATCGCGGTGATGGGGGATTCTTCCGGAGGGGGCCTGGCACTGGCGATGCTCCAGACCGCGCGGGATCGGGGAATGCCGATGCCTGGATGCGGGGTGTTGATATCCCCGTGGACCGACATGGCCTGCACTGGCGAATCCATGAAAACGAGGGCGTGCTCTGACCCCATGCTTCGCAGGAGGGTCATCCTGCCGTTTGCCCGCCTTTACGCTCCGGAATCAATGCTCACCGACCCGTCGGTTTCGCCACTCTACGGAAGCATGAGAAACCTGCCGCGTCTTCTGATCATGGTTGGAAGGGACGAGATACTCCTGGACGACTCACGCAGGATCGCAGGGCTTCCTCACGACAGAGAAATCAGGGTCGAGGTCTGGAAGGGAATGTTCCATGTATGGCATCTTTTCTGTCCCTATGCGCCGTTTTTCAGGAAGGCTTTTTCCCGCATCGGGGATTTCGTCACAGGCGTCGTAGAATAATTCATAGTATCACCAGCGCATCCACCGCAACAGGACTGTCCCCGTCGATTATCAGCGGATTGATGTCGATTTCGGATATCTCCTGGATTTCAAGGCCGATCCTGCCGAGATTGACGAGAAGCCGCGCGAGCGCGCCCCGGTCAACCGGTGGCATACCCCTGAAGGACCCGAGCAGATCGCCCGCCCTGATTTCCTCCATCATCTCGAAAGCGTCCCGCAGCCCGAGTGGCGCGATGCGAAACGCAATATCCCTGAACACTTCGGTATAAATCCCCCCCAGGCCGAACATCACACAGGGCCCGAACTGCGGGTCCCGAACCAGGCCGGCGACGAATTCGCGGCCGCCCCTTATCATCTGCTGGACAAGGACCCCGTCGAGCATGTTCCTTCCGCGCTCCTCGATCGCCCGATAGGCATTCTCGAGTCCGGCATCATCGTGAATTCCCAGCTCGACAATACCGTGCTCGGTCTTGTGTGTGAGCGTGCGCGACGATCCCTTGAGCGCGACCGGATACCCGATTTCCCGCGCAATCCTCAGCGCATCCTCAAGGCTGCCTGCGACATGCTCCCTGGTCACCGGTATCGCATATGAATCGAGGACCCGTTTGGATTCGTACTCGTTGAGCGCCCGGTCGTTTCTCTTCAACGCATCCAGTATCATCTGCCTGCATGACCCGGTCCCGGAGCCGCCGGCCGGGAGCGCGGCATTCTTCTTTACCTTTTCCTCTTCAGCGGCCGCAACAGCACAGCGCCGCCGGTGGTATTTCGAAACAGCCGCGACCGCGCGGAGGGCGCTCCTGACATCGTCATAAACGGGAATCCCCGCCTCGATGAAATGATGTCGAGTTTCCCGCACGACTTCTTCGAGATCAAGCGCGCTCTCTTCCTGCCGGTAGTTCGGCATCACGAGCACCACGGGCTTGCCGGTCGCATCCATAACCTCGCGGCAAACCATGGCCAATTCCCTGCCCGGGACAAAAGCCCTGAGGCTGTCGACCCCCATCACGTCTTTCTGAGACTTGAAGTGATAGATAAGGAACACCAGGATATGCAGATCGATGTTGTCGTCCTCCGAAGCGCGAAGCAGGATTTCCCTGATTGCCTGCGGCGGAACGAACGGATTGGCCACGTCGATCGGGTTGGCCGCGCTCGATCCCGGCTTCGGGAGAAGGTCCATTATGGATGCCTTCAGGTCCTCTCGAAGCGGAGGGATCGCCAGGCCGAAAGATTCCGCTGCATCGGCAGCCGCGATGCCGAGCGCGCCGCCGCCGCCGACTATCGTGCAGCCCCTGTATTGCCTCGCCGGAAGCATGGAAAACGCGAGGGACGCGTCGACCATTTCATCCATGCCGTGCAGCTGAACCGCGTTGCATTGTCTGAGCGCCGCCTCCCAGATAATTTTACGTCCTCCCAAAGACGCAGTATGGCTGGCGGCGGCCCTGCCTCCCGAATCCGAAAGCCCTCCCTTGATCACCAGGACCGGTTTCTCCCTGCCTGCATCCGCGAGCGCCGAAAGAAAATCGGGACCGCTTTCGACGCCCTCGATATACATGCAGATCACTCTGGTTTCAGTATCATGGGTTAGATAGCGGAGCATCTCGGTTTCGCGGAGGTCGCACCCGTTGCCGAAGCTGACGACCTTCGAAAACCTGACCCCGCGCCATTTGCCGATAAGCCCGAAATCGACCGAGTGGCCCCCGCTCTGCGACAGGAACGCCACCCCTCCCGGCTCCCTTGAAAGCTCGGGCCCGGGCAGGAGCGTCTGCCCGGATTTCGGACAGTACACGCCAAAGCAATTCGGCCCCAGTATCCTTATGCCGCGGCCGGCAATGGCCCGCAAATCGTCCTCGAGCGCCCTGCCCTCCGGCGTCCCGCTTTCCCTGAACCCGGACGAAAGAATTTCAACGCCTGCAGCCCCTTTTTTCAGGCAGGATTCGACTGCGGCCGGCACATCTTTCGCCGGGACCGCTATGATCGCGAAATCTATGTCGCCGGGAATGTCTTCGACCGACGAATATGCAGCCAGGCCCTCGACGGTCCCGCCGCGCCTGTTTACCGGATACAGTTTTCCCTCGTAGCCGATTGAAAGGTGCGAGAGGAGGATTCCCCTTCCGAAGCTGAATCCCTTGGAAGCGACGCCGACAATCGCGATGCTTTTCGGGTTGAACATTCTGCTTATTTTTTCGTTATTTTCTATTTCATTCAATCGTTCCATCTCGTTCCCGTCCTTCATTGCGGCGGCGGCCATGGTAATGCTGCCGGATTTGACGCCCCGCCGGAGAAAATACTTGACTTCAAGCGCCATTGAACATATAACATACCATACCGTATGGTATGGAGGCTGTAATTGTCAACCAAAAAAGACGCAAAAAAACCATGGCTGGATGAAGGATTGAAGATACTGGAAACCAGAGGGCCGGTCATGCTGTCCATAGAGAATCTCACAAATGCCACGGGAAAAACCAAGGGCTCCTTCTATCATCATTTCAGCAACCGCGACGATTACATTAAGAATCTGCTCGACTACTATGAGGAGATCACGACAAAAGACGTGATACAGGTCACCGGCGGGCCGGAAGACCCGGAGGACAGCCTCAAGCGGCTTACTAAAATGACATTCCAGTTTTCAAGCGGACTCGAACTCGCGATGAGGGCATGGGCTCTGTATGACAAAAAGGTCAGGCGGTTCCAGGACCGAATGGACCGCAGCAGGATCGAGCACATCAAGGAGCTCCATATCGCGTCGGGCATGGACAAAGACACCGCGAGGATCCGGTCATACAGGGACTATTCGCTTTTTATCGGTTTGCAGCAGCTAAGGCATCACTACAGCGAGGATGAATTCCGCAAGCTGCTGAAAGATATCTTTGCCGAAAAAGGCTGAAGCATCCCCGAATCCGAAAGCATTGTCGATTGATATGACCGAAAATGGCCGATTCCTGATCGGCATGGCTCAACATTCACAACGGGCGGATTATCCCGCCGCATTCGATGATCTCCGGGAGATCACGGACCGAGCCGATATTCGGTTCTTCATCGGCACGTCCCACCCAGCAATAATCCACCCCTGCGGCCCGCGCGGCCAGAAGGTCCGATTCGGCGTCGCCGAAAAAAACGGCTTCACCCGGGCCCACGCCGAAATAATCGACACAGCGGTTGAGCATCTCAGGAGAAGGCTTTGCCTCAGCCTCGATGGCCGATATCTTGAAGTGGAAGTAGTCGAAAAGATGAAAATGGTTGAAAAGGCTTACGAGCGATTTTCCCCGGTTTGACGCGACAGCGAGATAAAACCTCTTTCTGAGACTGCCGAGAACATCTGCAAAATTGAACTTAAGTTCGATAGTGTCAAGAAACGGGGCGTATGAAACCCTTTTACTGAGATTGTAGACCCGTTCGGATTCATCTGTTTCGCCGAAAACGGTCCGGATCAGCTGCTGGATCGACATGAAAGCCGCCTGTTCCCTGTATTTCGCGTCCAGCGGAGGATATCCGGCTCTTTCAAGGCAATGGTCGAAATACGCGGCATTGGCGGCCGTGGAATCGATAAGCACGCCGTCACAGTCGAATATCAGCAATTTTTTCTTATTTAAATCAATCATCCTGGCCGCTCCTGATCAGGAGTCATTTCAGTCGGGATCAGACCATGTTTGTCAAATATTATATGGGAAAAGTGTTATAATAAGAAAGAAATAGTGTTTGACATAAATATATGGGTATAATAATTTTGCCACTCTAATTATGGCAATGCACGGCAAAATGGACAGTGCCAGGGCCTATGCGAAAATAAACCTGCACCTCGAAGTTCTGAATAAAAGAAATGACGGATATCATGAAATATTCAGCTTGATGGCGGCAGTCGGGCTCCATGATCTTTTAAAACTTGAAAAACTCGATGTCTCTTCTTCCCGTACAGGACGAAGCGCGGTTGAGATTGTCAGCGAGGGCGGTTCAAATGCGTCCCTGCTCGATGAAATCCCGCAGAAGGACAACATCATCACCAAGGCGGCCCTGAAGTATTTCGACGAAGCGGGTATTTCCGGATACGCGGTTTTCAGGGTCACGAAGAACATCCCCTCAGGGGCAGGCATGGCAGGCGGAAGCAGCGATGCCGCTGCAGCGCTTAAGCTCATCAACCGGAAACTCGAACGATTTGATGACAATCAACTAATGAATATCGGATCGGGAATCGGGGCGGACGTACCCTTCTGCCTATGCGGAGGATTCGCCCTGTGCACCGGAATCGGCGAAAAGGTCAGCCCCATACCGGGAAAACTCGATCATCATGTGGTCATCGCCAACAACGGGACGCACATAAACACCGCCGAAGCGTACCGTTCCCTGGGAAGGACCGCGGACCAATTGAGGGATACGGCTTCGCTCAGGCAATACGAACTTATTATGAGAAATTCCCTTGAATCCGGATCGATCGGATCGATGAAGGACATCCTGCACAACGACTTTGAAGAGCCGGTTTTCAGGAACCATCCCGGCTTGAAGGAAATAAAAGACCGCTTCATATCGCTCGGGGCGGCGCATTCGGCGATGACCGGTTCAGGTTCGAGCATAGTCGGGCTTTTCGACGACAAGGCAAAGGCGGTCGCCGCGAAGCAGGAGCTTGAAAAAACCGTCAAGCAGGTGATCATAACCGGTTTTTTAAACGACGAATCGATCCATGATATTCAGACGATATAACGGATTAACAACTATAATTGAGGTGTCGCCAAGCGGTAAGGCACCGGATTCTGATTCCGGCATCCCCAGGTTCGAATCCTGGCACCTCAGATGGATTTAACATAAGGTGACCACTCAATAACGAAAGCGGCTTCAATCATGCATGTCTGTGAGTTTAATGTGGATTTATGCCGCTTTTCCGAGTTGAAAATATTGAGGTGTCGCCAAGCGGTAAGGCACCGGGTTTTGGTCCCGGCATCCCAGGTTCGAATCCTGGCACCTCAGATAGATTAACGCACATAGGAGACCATCCATCAAAGGTATAGCTTCAATCATACTCGCCGGGGGGAAAGGAGTCCGCATGGAATCCGACCTGCCGAAAGTGATCCATCACCTCCGTGAAAAGCCATTGATCCTCTACGTCGTCGACAGTCTGCGCAAGGCCGGAATCACGGATATTATCGCCGTTGTCGGTTATAAAGGGGAGATGGTGCTCGATATCCTCGATCCGGGAGTACGGCATGTATGGCAGAGGCAGCAGCTCGGGACCGGGCATGCAGTCATGCAGGCAGAGGAAGCGCTGGCGGGATTTGACGGCACGATAATAATCGCCTGCGGTGATGTGCCCCTGATTAAGCCTTCGACATTCGAAAACCTGATCAGGGAATCGAGGGATGAAAAAACGAAGGCGGTGGTGCTCACAATGACGCTGGCAAACCCGACCGGTTACGGAAGGATCGTGAAAAACGAAACAGGGGAATTCATCCGGATTGTCGAGGAAAAGGACGCCGCTCCCGAACAGCGGCTTATAAAGGAAGTAAACACGGGAACCTATGCGTTCGACAAGGCTTTTCTTTTTGAGGGCCTGAAAAAGATAAATACGAACAATGCCCAGAGGGAATACTATCTTCCGGACGCACTGAACCATGTTCTGGCTTCCGGATACAAGGTCAAGACGGTGATGCTGGATGAGCCGATCGAAGGAAGCGGCGTAAACACGAAAAACGATCTCCTTGCAGTTGAATCGTTTCTTGCATCAAATTAGCGGGGATACATATAACAATGTCCAACACGTTAAAAATATTTTCGGGATCGTCTAACCCTTCGCTCGCGCAGGAGATTGCCGAATACCTGGGAATTTCACTCGCGAAAATCGAGCTCAAGCGGTTCATGGACGGCGAAACGTCGGTCAAGCTGAAAGAAAACGTAAGGGGGCAGGACGTATTTATCATCCAGTCTACCTGCAATCCGACGAACGACCACATCATCGAGCTGCTTCTCATGATCGATGCGGCATTCAGGGCCTCCGCGAGCAGGATAACGGCCGTTATACCGTATTTCGGGTACGCGCGCCAGGACCGGAAAGTTGAGCCACGCGTGCCGATATCGGCCAAAGTGATGGCGAACATCATTCAGGCGACCGGAGCGGACAGGGTGCTGACCATGGATCTCCATGCAGACCAGATACAGGGCTTCTTCGACATACCGGTCGACAACCTGAACGCGTCGCCCATCCTGATCGATTACATGAAAAATCTCAGGATAAAAGACCTGGTGGTCGTGTCCCCCGATTCCGGCGGAGCGGAGAGAGCCCGTTTTCTGGCCAAGAACCTCAATGCCGGCCTCGCGATCATGGACAAACGCAGGCCCGAGGCGAATGTCGCCGAGGTCATGAACGTCATCGGTGAGGTCGCCGAAAAGAACTGCGTGCTGGTCGACGACATGGTGGACACCGGCGGATCGATTTCAAAAGCGGCGGTTGCGCTCAGGGAAGCAGGCGGCCTGGATATCTACTGCTGCTTCACGCACCCGGTATTATCGAACAATGCCCCGGGCAAGCTCGATTCGGGGAATTTCAAGGAAATCATATTCACCAATACGATACCGGTGGAAAAAAACAGGATCAAAGACAATATTTCAGTGCTGTCGATCGCGCCCCTGTTCGGCGAAGCCATTCGCAGAATTCATAACGGCGAATCAGTCAGTTCTCTTTTTGTAAAATAAAGGTTAGGCATATATTATTTAGAGGTAAAAACAATGCAAAATAAAGTGTTAAATGTAAAATCCAGGGAACAGTTCAAGAAAAATTCCTGCAACAGGCTGCGCAGCGCAGGCGTCATCCCCGGAGTAATCTACTCTCATGGAAAAACCGAATCCATTGCGATACCGACGAAAGAATTCTATTCGATTTTCAAAAGCCATATTTCTGAGAGTGTCCTCTTCAAGGTTCTCGTTGACGGAAAGGACGGCGACCAGATGGCCTTCGTAAAAGACTTTCAGAGGAATCCGGCGACCGGGGAGCTCGTTCACATCGATCTTTTCAAGGTAACCAAGGGTGAAAAAATCCACACAACCGTTCCTCTGAAAATCACGGGCACTCCCAAAGGAACCAAAATCGGCGGCCTTCTCGAAATTTCCAAGCATGAAATCGAAGTCGAATGCCTTCCGATGGAGCTTCCCGAAACCATTGAGGTAGATGTTACCGACCTGGATCTCAACGAATACATCCACGCGAAGGACATCAAGCTTGCCGACGGCGTTAAGCTCAAGAGCAACCCGGAGACTGTCATTGCATCCGTCCACACTCCGCGTGCGGTAGCCGCCGAGGAGACAGAAGCTCCTGTCGCGGAGGGAGAAGCCGACGCAGCAGCAACTACCGAGAAAACTGACGAAAAAGAGTCCAAATAATCTCTTTCTGATTGACGCGCGCCCGCCCCGGGCGGGCGCGCCCGTGCATTCATCATCCCAAGGGGGGGAAGTCGCCTTTTGAAGTTAATAGTCGGTTTTGGAAATCCCGGTGAGAAATTCGCCAACAACAGGCAGAACATTGGCTTTAAAGTCATAGACATACTGGGAAACAACGAAAACATCGACGTCCGCATAAAGAAGAAGAAATCCGTCATAGGACGGGGTAAAATCATGAGCACGGACGTCGTGTTGCTCAAGCCGCAGACCTTCGTGACCCTCATCGGCGAATCAGTCCTTTATATCGCTTCTTTTTTACGGATCAACGTGAAGGATATTATCTGTATCGTCGAAGACTCGACCATGGAACTCGGTGAGCTCAGGGTCGACTATGTGCTGACGAGCCTGACCCACGAGGGGGTCAAATCCATGGAAAAGGCCCTGAAGTCCGACCGTTTCGCCAAGATCAGGGTCGGCATCGGCACGCCTCCGAAGGGGATCACCATGGAAAAATACCTGCTCCAGGATTTTACCGTGGACGAGAACCTCATACTCATCGATGTGTTGAACAAGACCGAAGAAGTCGTCAAGATGCTGATAAAGCATCCCATCGAGGAAGTCCAGGAAAAATACAATCCCGATGGCGCTCCAAAAATCAGGAAAAGAACCGTCAAGACTGTACGCATAGATCACAGGAAATCCAAAAAATAACCTTCCAATTTATTATATTTACAATATACAATTTTTCTTGACTTTATCCATTTATCCACTATCATTTCCAAATAGCTCCGATTCTTTGGGAAATTACTATCAGGGGAGTATTACAATGACAAAGAAACTTCGCATATATGCGGCATTTCTCTTATCAATTATTTTTTTCGCTCCTGCATACAGTCAGGAAAAGCAGTTCAACCAACTCTACAAGCCGCTGCCGCTGATAAAAAGGCTCAGCTATGAAAACTTCAAAAACATAAAGCTCCTGCAGACCGCGATCATGAACTATGGCGGAGGCGAGTCCGAAATTGAAAGACTGATCGACCAGTATGCCGACGCGAGCGCACTGTACTTTCAAAACCAGATCGACGCGGCTGCAAGCAAATTTGCGGAAAACGAACGCGAGATACTGAAAGTCGCACAGAATGTGACTAAAAAATACAGAGAAGACTCCGAAGCCCTGCTCGTTCAGGCCATCAAGCTGAACATCAAAGTTTCACTGAAGCGCCAGCTCAAAGGAGAAAAAAGAAACGAAGTGGCCGACAAGCTTCTGGCGAACGCCCAGTTCGGCGTACAGAAAGCGAGCGACTTCCACGACCGGTACAAGGACGCGGTGACGGCGCCCCCCACCGAACTCGTCAGCTCCATCTATTATTTCAGGCGCGCGAAGGAAAACCTTTTCCTGATGTACGAATCCATAGACATGGACGCCCAGGAAAAGAAAAACTTCCTCGAACAGCACAAAAAGGACATCGACGACAACAACAACAAGATCCATCAGTCGAGACAAAAGGAAAACTGACCCAATAAAAATATCGTGATAAAAAAGGAAATGTCCGGACGGCATTTCCTTTTTTATTATCCTCATGGCAGGCTTTCCCGTTTTTTCTTCTCGAGTGCCTTCTCTTTTTTCAATACCCTCAAAGCGAGAACCCTGACCTTGTTGTCCTTATGAGAGAGCAGATCTATCACCTTCTTCCTTATGTCGTCCTCCAGAATATAGCCGTCCAGCGATCTCATCAGAGCCGTGAGCATTTTTACCGAAGGTTTTTTCCGGGCCCTGAAAACGTCGGCCGTCGTTTTATACAACTGCTGATCCCTTATTGCCGCTCCGGCAAGGGCTGCCCTGCTGACATTGTCGTTTGGATCAAGTATGGCTTCTGAAATGTAAGGGATCAGCCGACCTCTCTGAACACTCTCGTCAAGCATCAGCATTCCCCTGATCGATGCTTCCCTGATCACCCAGTCGTCGCTTCTCAGCGTTCTGGTCAGAATATCGATGGATTTTTCACTGCGATACAGGGACAGAGTTTCAACGGCCTGCCACCTGACGTTGTCGTCCTGATCGTTCAGGGCCATCTCTCCCACACGGTCGAAAGCAGGCTCGTATCGAAGGATCGCAATGGCTTTTAGGGACTCGATCCTCACCGATGCGTATATGTCACGGGACGAGGTCGCTAGAAAATCGCCGATCATCCGGTATTCCTTCGTTTTTTCAAATTGGGCTGGATCCCGGGCATCGACGCCCTGAAAGAATGCTCTGACCCCGGCAATCGCTTTTTTCCTCAAGTCCCATCTGCGCGCTGAATATTCACGCTGCGCGGTATCAAGGAGGGCCTTAAGTTCGGCGGATTTTTTTCTGTAGTTTCTGTCGCAGCCCGTAGAGGCAGCCAGAAACGTCGCTATAGCGACAAGCGCGAATGCCCGCATGACCAGTGCCGGCATATTCATCACCAGAGCTCCTTCTTCTTTCCGATACGGTTTATGACATCGCCGCGGTCATCCTTTCGGACAATCCTCCTGAATTTGTCGACGACAAGGTGGTCCGAAATCCACTTCTCCCTGAATTTCTTTCGCACCTTCCCGAGCAGGATAGGGGGGCCGTCTCTTGGAACCAGTACCTCCTCGCCCTCGGTGCCCACGTAAGCCTCCCTTACCCTGGGACTCGAGCTTGCCAGTCCCACCCTCCCCCGGTGCACGAGTACGAGAGTGGCGTAATCGGCCGCGACAAGTGAAAAATCGGCCATGACGACGCTAACAACCGCAGCAGGAGTGATGATTTCCAGGTTCTTTTCCGGGAATGTCTTGTCCTGGTTCATCCTGATCTTTCCAAAATCCATCTTGATCTTGGAGGGGGGATCGTTCCTTCCGGTCTTCAGGTAATAAAAATAAACTGCGGTGGACTCCTTCAGGGAAATCTTCGATCCGTCGTTCAGGGCGATGTCAAGCAGTGTTTTTTTATCGGTCCTGATTTTGTGGCCGATGCGTATCCCTGTCGATTCGTCAATGCTGAATCGCTCGCCCGATACAAACGAAGAAAGATCGGCTTTCCCCTCAAAAAGAATAACCGTGCCGACCGTATTGACCTCTTCGGATCGTCCTGCGGGAGCGCAGACCCAGATAAGAAAACAAGCAACCGATGCAATCGTTCGCATGGAACAATACTTCATTGCCGACCACATAGAATAAATTAATGCTTTCACCGGAATTAAAAAAGCATTAATGCATTATGCATGGTATGATATAAAAGTCAACGACATCTGGATTTTTTAAATCATTGATACTGGAGGCGCACGATGCAGAAAAAAATTATAATCGCGGGCGGCAGCGGATTCATCGGAAAGCCGCTGTGTTCGCTGCTGACCAACGCCGGATATGACGTTTTTGTGCTGACCCGCTCTCCCGAATCCGCATCGAAAGCGCTGGGAAATTCCGCCGCGCCGCTCCTGTGGGACGCAAAGACGTCAGGCGGATGGGCTCGGGAGGCTGAAGGCGCGCTGGCCATCGTCAACCTCGCAGGGGAAAGCGTGGCCTCGGGCAGGTGGACTGCATCGAAGCGGCATGAAATACTCGGAAGCAGGCTCAACGCCGCGCGCGCGGTGATGGATGCCATTGATCACGCCAAAAAAAAACCCGCGCTTCTTGTCCAGGCATCGGCCGTCGGGTTTTACGGCTCTTCGCTCGTCGACAGGGTTTTAGACGAAAACTCGCCTGCCGGTTCAGGCTTTCTCGCGCGCGTGGCCAGACAGTGGGAAAAAGCGACCGAGGACGCCGAATCCTTCGGGACCCGCAGGGCTGTCATCAGGACCGGCATCGTTCTGGGAGACGGCGGCGCGCTGAAGAAAATGGTCCTGCCGTATCGTTTTTTCGCCGGCGGACATTTCGGTACAGGCATGCAGTACCTGTCATGGATACATATTGAAGACGAGATCGAAGCGATCAGGTTCATCATTGAAAGAAAGATGAAGGGATTCTTCAACCTCACCGCGCCCGAACCGGTCACCGCCGGTGAATTTTCGAAAACGCTGGGCATGGTGACTGGAAGGCCGGCCTGGCTCAACATCCCGTCATGGGCCGTCAAGCTTGTCTTCGGAAGGATGGGCGCCGAGGCCCTGCTTCTCGGGCAGAGAGCGGTGCCCGCGGCGCTTGCCGGAGCCGGATTCCGCTTCAAATATCCCCGGCTCGAGGGCGCCCTCAGGGATTTGCTCTGACCCCCCGGTCCTTTCCATAAAGCAGAACGTAGTGCTGGTAGAATTTCGCGGTCCTGAGCATGTATCCCCTGGTTTCGTCAAAAGGGACAAACTCGATGAAGAAATCCGCATCGTCGGCCGGCATTTCCCTGCGCCACTTGATGACGTTCCCCGCTCCGGCATTGTATCCGCCAACGGCGAAAACGATATTGCCGTTGAAGAACCGCATGAGCCATGAAAGATAATACGACCCGAACCGGACCGAGGTGCACGGGTCCTTGAGGCTGTAATCGGCGACCTCGAGCTTCTTCGCGACGTCCCCGGCTGTGGCGGGCATGAGCTGCATGAGCCCTACCGCTCCTGCGGGAGAGACCGCAGCGTGGTTGAAACTCGACTCGGCCTTGATCACCGCAAAAACGTAGTTCGGGTCGATGTCCGTGGAAGAATTTTCCAGGCATTCGGAGAATCCGCGCGGGTAGAGGTCCCGTGAAAAGGATTCCGGAGACAGGAAGATGTTCTCCCTCAATCCATGCGCCTTGAGCAGGTCCTGGGCCGACGTGACCGCCAGGCCGTGGTGTCCGTATTTTCTCGCGAAATGCGCCAACGCCGCGCTGGAGTCGACCGATGCTTTCTTGTCGGCATTGATCAGGCGAAGCTCCCTGTTTATGGCCTTCATGTCGCCGACCGCGAAATACTTTTCAAGGCCCTGCAATACCCCGCTATATGCGGATTCCAGCTCCGGTCCCGCGATTTTTTTCTCGAGCGCGGTGTACGGGGCGGCAGCTTCGGGCATGGCTTGAAGGCGTCTGACGCGCTCATCCCCGTTTTGATCTAAAATGTATAGCATGCTGTGGCAAAAGATCCGCGCATCACTATCAGCAGGAGCTGTCGACCTTGAATATTCCCGGGCGAGGTCTTCGGCGTTCAGAGCGTCCCTGTTCGACTGGATGAGCTGCCAGGCGTACGATGAATCGGGATGCTTCACGATCATGTCCCTGAAAAGGGCGCCGGATTTCGCCGTATCCCCGTCCTTCACCGCAATTTTATACAGCCAGAACCTGCACCTGTCGGCGCTCGCCCCGGCCGGGAATCTTTCAATGGACTCGCCGAAATACCGGGCGGCCGCCGCGCTGTCGCCCGCGCGCAGGCTGTTTTTCCCGAGCAGCCACAGGCACGACTCGGCTGTTTCGTCGGAGTACTTATCCTTGTAGGAAATCATGTACCGTCCGGAATCACCTGCCCTGCGGTCTCCCAGATACAGGGCGGTCCTTGCATGGGCCTTCTGCGACCACGGCTCCAGCCCTGATTCGATTATCTCCCTGTAGACCGGCACTGCCGCGTATTGCCTGCCTGAATCCCACATCTCGTCCGCCCTTATGGAGGCGAGTTCCGCCCTGGCCTCGGGGTCGCCGGCGTATTTTGCGGCCACGGCGTCGACAGGCTTATTCAGGCGCACCAGGCAGCGCACGAGATATCCGTCTCTCTCGCGCGCATTCTTTTCCGGAAAATCGGCCCGCGCAAGCATTGCTGCCGCCCTTTCGTATTCGCCGCCATGATACAGCGCCCTGCCCGCGCATGGCAGCTTGTCGGGCGCCACGACAATGTTTCTGGTTTCCTGGATGTAGGCGATGCGCCTGGCCGCCAGCTGGGCCTGCCAGCTTTTCTCTTCAAGGCCGATTACCGAAGAATAGCGGTCGACTGCCGCGCCGAATTTTTCGAGCTTCTCCAGAATGGACCCGGTTTTGATGCCTGCGATCTGTCGCGACGACGCATCTTTGTAGTCACGATGGAGGGACTGAAGCTCTTTCATCGACCCGTCGAAATTTCCGGAGTCGGCCATGGCCTGCGCTTTGAGTATCCGGGCATCGAAGTGAAGGCCGGGCATCTCATCCGAAACCCGGTCGGCGAACTTGACGACATAGGCGTACTCGCGGTATTTCATGAACAGGTCGGCAATTTCGTACACCGCCTCGTCGTAAAGGGGGGATTTCACATGAAAGCCGCTGATGAAATCGTATACCGGCGACGGATACAGGGTCAGCTTGCCGCGTTGATGATAGAGAAAGCAGCTGTTCGCGAAATTGAAGATCGCGTCCTTGTACTGTTTCCTGTCCCGGTACGCCTGGCCGAGTAGAAAATAGTCGTAGCATGTTTTTTTCTTCGGCGAAAGTTCTGCGATTATCGCGTCGCCGTCGGCGTAGAATCCGAGCCTTGCAAGGTGGTTCCCTTCTATCGTGGATTCGTTGCACGCCAGAAAAAAAACGAGCGCCAGCACACACATTCGCGTCATGTTAACACCGCCGTCATCTCAATCCGAGATAGTCCTGATATTCGGGGATTTCCTCGAGTTGCGGATTCTCCCAGATCATGTCGTAGTAAGACTTTCCGGTCCTGGCCCGGTAATAGTTGTCGTAATGGATCGCTGCGTAATAATCCTTCTTTTCCTCGGAAAGCCCGGTGATCTTCTTTTCGAGATCGTCAAACGGGAAATGGCCCCACTCCCTCTTTATGTCATCGGGAGAAACGGATTCGAGCTTTGAATAAAAGGCGTAGCGCTTGCCGTGCTTGGCGTCCTTTATGGCCTTCACATACTCATACAGCCTCATGGAATACAGGGTCGCCCGGTAGTGGTCGGCCATCTTGAAGAAAATCCGCGCCTCGGTCACGTCGCGGTAACCCAGCTTGAGGTAGTGCTTTGACCTGTATTTTCCCGACTTGATCGACCCGCGGGCGAAATCGTCGAGAAGGTCCTTGGTCATGCCGATGTCGCGCTTGAGCACGGTCCGGTAGAGGTCGATGAGGATTTTCTGCGAGCGCTTTATCTCCACGAAGGATTCATGGAAAAGGAACTTCAGGTACAGGATCTGGGCGATCATGTCGCGGCGAATGGCCTCCCTGAACAGGGTCTTTTCCTCCTCGGTCCCGAAATTGGAGATCGACGAATTGATGAAATAAAAAAAATACCGGTTGTCCTTGAGTCCCTTTTCGGCATACCGCTGCTCCCCGGCGCTCAGGCTGGACTTGGTCCTCTGTGCCAGGACGGCCGCGGGCGCGGTCAAACAGCAGATGACGGCGATCGCGGCGATTCTCGTTGCTTTTCGGTTTATCATTGAAGCATCACAGGGAGAAGGTCATGCCTTCCCGTGCCATATAAATGTTCATTCCGTCGCTGTCGTTGTACTTGCTGTGTTCGAGCGCTTCCATGTAATTCTCGTTCAGCTTTTCATCGGAATATGAGGGCTCATGGTGCGTCAGAACGAGGTTCTTGACCTTCCACCTGACCCCGCAGTTCACTGCCATGGTGAAGCTCGTGTGGCCCCAGTCGAACTTGGTGAAGGATTCATCCAGGGTATACTGCGAATCGAGGACGAGAAGATCGGCATCGCGGAAAAAATCCATCTCGGGCCCGCCCAACTCGAGGCTCTCGCCGGTGAATTCGCAGTCGGTGGCGAAAACGAAGCTCTTGCCCTTCTGCCTGAACCGGTAGGCGTAGCATCCGTTCGGGTGTTTCAGGGGATGCATGTCTACTTCGAGGTCCTTTTCGAGTTTTAGGGGCATGTTCTTACCCTTTTCCAGCGTGGTGAAGCGCTTTTCCGACGCAGTGCCGTCAAAGGGAGCCGGGAAAAACGGCGCGCTCATCTGCGCCCTGAGCAGCTCATGCTGGTTTGGATAGGGGGAATAGAAATGTATTTTATTGCCCTGAATATACAGCGGCGTAAAAAAAGGCAGGCCCTGGATATGGTCCCAGTGGTTATGGGTCAGGAAAACATTGACCTCGCCTTTTCCCTTCGCGCAGTCCCCCTTCATCAGATCATAGCCGACAGCCCTGAGGCCCGATCCGCAGTCGAGAATATAGGTCTTGCCGCTGTCCGAAGTCAGGGTCGCGCAGGTGGTGTTCCCACCGTACACATACCTGAGTTTTTCGGGCAGGGAGGAGATTATATCATCAACGGAGGCCGATTTTCCGTGGTTCGAGGACAAAACATGCTCGATAATCCGGCTGATTTTTTGACGGTACTCGGTATTTGAAAGCGGCGCGGTGATTGACCCGCGCACTCCCCACAGCTTTATGAACATGACAGGACCTGCTTTTCCGGATTTTATATATAAAATACGCGCTTCAATATAATTTTATTATTTATATAATGCAAGATTTTTTTATATCAGTTTCCGTAATCATCCGATATCATGAGTGTACCGGTTTGTGTATAGATTAATTACTTGACTCCCCGATAAATAACAAAAAGAGTAAATATTGGACATGGATAACAAAGATACTGTTCTGGAAGATATGAGCACCTATACAGCCGCAAAACAGGAAATTTCGAAAAAAATCGAATCCGACCAGGCCCTTACGCTCCGCTTTAAATTCATCAACGAAGAACTGCTCATGCTCCTGAACAGCATAACAGCCAAGCTCCTTTCCAAGATGGACTTCATATTTCTCCTTAATTCGACCATAACCATCCTTCGCGAGATCGTGGTCAACGCCCTCAAAGCAAACGCGAAACGGGTATTTTTCAAGAAAGCGGGCCTCGATATATCGAACGAGAACGACTACGAGAAGGGCATGACGCGCTTCAAGGAAGAGGTCATCGGCGTGTTCGACGTCATTGAAAGGGACCTGGTCACCAGTGAATACTACATACAACTTCATTTTCAAATAAAAGAGGGGAACCTCTTCATCCGGATAATCAACAACGTCCCCATAATCAAGGAGGAGCTTGAAAGAATCAATCTGCGGATGACAAAAGCCGCCCAATACAACGATTTCGGCGAGGTGTACGAGGAAATCGAGGACAGCACTGAAGGTGCGGGCCTGGGAATAGTACTCACGGTGCTGTTTCTGAAAAGCATGGGCATCCCGCCGAGCAAATTCACGATCAAAAGCGAAGGCGGGCTCACCTACACGACACTTGTCATTCCCAAAATACTCAGGCCGGTCGAAATCACGACCGAGGTCAAGACGCACATCCTGCACGAAATCGAAGGCATTCCGACATTTCCCGAGAACATCATCCAGCTCCAGAGACTGTGCAACGATCCCGAATCGTCGATCGAAGAAATCGCGCGCAGGATCAAGGTGGACCCGGCGCTCACGACCGACGTCATCAAGCTTTCAAACTCGGCCGGGTTCGTCCCGGGCAAGCGGATTGAAAACATCCACGAGGCCGTGATGACCATCGGGCTCAAGAACCTCAACGCCATCCTCGTGGCGAGCAACGCGAGAAGGATTCTGGACAAGCGCTACAGCAAGTTTGAACAGATATGGGAGCACTGCAACAAGACAGCGTATTACGCCCGCAATATCGCCCTTTCGTACAGGCTGACGTCGATCGTCGAGTATTCATTCATGGCCGGCCTGCTGCACGACCTCGGTAAAATCATACTCCTGGCGACCGACATGACCCTCGTCAAAAGGATCGCCAACATGGTCGAAAACCGGAAAATAGTCACCTCGACCATAATGGAGGAAATCTCAATCGGGATCAGCCATTCCTCGATCGGAGCGATGATATCCGAAAAATGGAATTTCCCGCCATTCCTCATCGAAGCCATCAGGTGCCATCATGCGCCCCTGAACTCGACCAGGCAGCACAGGGACATCGTCTTCGTGGTCTACCTGGCCAACATGTTCTGCGGGATAGAGGACCGTAGGTACAACTACACCTACTGCGAGGACAGCGTGCTCGAAAGGTTCGGGCTCAACGACGAGAAGAAATTCACCGAGCTTCATGCGAAATTGAAGTTTAAGTATTCGAGCACCAGGCAGTAGTCAGGGCTCCCTGAAATCCCGCTGCACACCCGCGTACTCAACCGCCTCCACCTTCACCGAAACGAACCACAGTGAACGCGATGCGATACCGCGTGAAAGATGTTCGTCCCTGTTCGCGAGTATCCGGGAGATGTCAGTTTTTGCCGCGGCAGGTATATCGGCGCTTGCAATGCCGGTAATGCACGGCTCGAACGCAAGGCCGTAGTTTTCCCTGCTGTCCTCCCTGACTATAATCCCCAGAGGAAAGAAATAACCGTCCCGCTCCTTGCCGCTGAAAAAAGCGGCCGTCTCCCTGTCGTACACTCCGGCCCAGAACGAAACCCTTCCATCCGACAGGAGCACCCTGGCGACGGGCTCTTTTTCGGCGATGAAACCGCCGGTGTATTTGACCACCATGGATTCGAAGAGATTGACAGCGTTGCTTTCAAGCGGGTTTTCCTTGAGAACCGGCTCGAGCGCCGCCTTTTGGTACGCCGCGATCATGGTGTCCGGATTGACCCCGGAAGAATCGATCTCATTCCTCATCTCCTGGAACTTATCGTCGAACCTGAGGTACGCAGGGTTCAGAGGGTCCTCTTTCAGCAAGCCGTCCTTCCAGCTGCCGGTATGGACCGGGGAATAGAAGAGCCTTCCCCTTTCCAGATAGAGGTCGCCTTTCCTGCCTGAAGCGCCGATGAAGCTTTTATGGTAGGTCATGGTAAACGTGCGGCCTCCGGTCATCTCGCTGATTCTCCTGACAGGATGGGCTCCCCTGTCGGTGACGCGTCCGCAAATGACCGAAAAGACCGGCACCTTCATCCTCTGCGCCGTATATGCCTGGTCTTCAAGTTGAATCGATCTGGCCGCTGAAGAATTCGTGATTAGAATCATCAGCCTGTCCGCGTCCCGTCTCCAGCGGATGTTTTTCAGGGCATACCTGAAAGAGCCTGCAAGCTCTTCGCTTCCGCTTTTACCCAGCGCCTTGACCCGCGAAAGCCCCTGCCTGAGCGAGACCGGGGTTTCGGCCGATATCACCGCCCTTTCCGGCGAAACCCTGTCTGAAAACGGCAAGATGTGCATTCTGGTCGAGTATCCCCTGCCGTCGACCAGCGAAGTGAAAAAGGCCGAGAGGCCTTCCTTTACATTCTTCAGGTCGTCCTTCATGCTGTACGACGAATCGAGCAGCACCGCGATGTCGATCTCCCTCGATACCCGTTTTTTTTCGGCCGCGGGGTAGCCGCTGAACGCGTCGTTCACGTCCATGACGGCCAGGGAAAAAAGGTCCCTGGATGCGTTCTCGGTTTCCAGGATGACCTTCCTGTCCCTGACGGCGTATAACCTGGTCCTGGAGATATAGCGGTCCTTTACTCTGGACAGAGAGCCGGAGAGCACATAGTCGAACTGGCGGGTCCTGCCCAGCAGTTCGACTTCCTCATCGGTGATGACCGGTTCGAGACGGAGCCGCTGAATGTCGATCTCGACGCTTTCCGGGGTCGCGATGAGGACCTTTTTTTTCAGGGTCGCGGTCAGATACAGGATGCGGGAATACTCGGCCCCGCTGGATTCGGGAAAGAATTCCGAAGGATTTACGACCCGGTACGGAAGTATCGCCGTTTCTCCGAAAAGGGGACCCATCAGCAAAAGGAGGTTAAACATCACGGCTGCAAAAATTTTCATCTGTCGTACCGGTAATATATCTGGAGGATCAACCGGAAGCCCGGTTCATGGTCCGCAGTCTTTCTTCGATCACTTTACGGCATTCGGGCCCGAAGAAGGAGCCCTTGAACTCGATGCCGATATTATACACGCCCTTGTCGACATTTTTTATGTAAACCACCAGGGCCGATATGCGTATCGGATCGCGAAGCTTGAACACCAGATTGAACAATATGCCGTCAAGAAGGGAGAGATTCTTGATTAGGTTTTCGTCGTCAATCTCGACCAGGGCCCCGCTCATGGAAATATTGACGACCTTGCCTTTCGCATCGAATTCGCGGTAGTTTCCCTTGTGTATTTTCTCCGAGATCTCGCTCGAAAAACCCGCGATCCTTTCAGCCTCATCCGCGTCGATACCGCGCTCCCGGGTCGCCAGGACAAGATAGCAGACCAGAAAAACATCGCCGAGAAGAGACTGGAACTCGACCGGTTGAATGACCAGAGACCTGAATTCCTTCGAATATTTTCGAAATCCAACCTCAAGGTCGCTCCTGAATTTCGAGTCAAACGCGGATTTGATGAAAGGGTCGTTTTCGGAGAAAAAAGCTTTCATATCCCGAAGGTCGGCGACCACGACGGCTTTTTTCTTTTCCGTGACGAAGAGAACCTCGGCCGGAATGTCTTTCTCATTGCCGAAATAGGCCTTCTTCAGATCGTATTCCTCGAGCCTGTCGAGAAAATCCTTGATGATGACCTGAACAGCTATGGACTTTCTCAGCTCGGCCTCGCTCTCCCGCACTTTCGACACCATTATCTTCGTGATCCTGGGATGGTCGGTTTCGAAGCTGTAGCGATCCTCGATCCGCTTCTCGGCCGCGAGCGCGCATGATTTGATCTTCATCACGTAGGTGCAGGGCGGGCGGCCCCCTCCCGCCTTCGATTCAACCTCGAGATTGAACTGCACGTAACGGTCCGAGACGAAGGTGTACACCGCCGCCTCTTTTTCGGTCAATTCGTGGGAGAAGGTCAGGGTTATGGTTTTTTCGTCGCGCGAGACGTAATCGACGCGGTCGTTTTCCAGCGGCGATTTCAGGAAGAGGTTCCCGGTATTGATGTACTTTCTCAGGATTCCGTCTATCTTGTCGATCTCGGTAACGAGCTTCAGATCTCTTTTTCGGTCTCTGACGAATGACATGCGATCTCCTGCTATCCGCTATATTATTCGGCGTAAATATGATATATCAAGCAATTTAATCTTGATTTTTTAACTTTTTATTGCATAGTGATACCATCAGGAGAAGGGCCATGAAAATCACCAATGAAGCCAAAGTAGGGCTGATGATCACCGCCAGCTTTACCATATTCATAACCTTGGTTGCGCTGCTCGCGCAGATCAACGTCGCACAGAAAGGGTACAAGCTCCATATCTATTACGGTTTCCTGAACGATCTCAGGGTTGGCTCCCCGGTAAAGATCGGCGGCGGTATCAAGATCGGACAGGTCGAATCGATCACCCAGTCGGGCGAAAAGACCGAGGTCACGGTCTGGATCGAAAAAAAATATACATTGATCCGATCGACCAAGTTCGCGATATTCACCTCGGGCCTCATCGGCGAAAAATACATCAACGCTTTCGTTCCCCCATCGTCCAAGGTCGACGATTTTTTCCAGGACGGCGACAAGGTATACGGCATTGACCCTGCGAGCTTCGACCAGATGATGCTCACGTTCCAGAGCTTCATGCAGGATGAAAGCGGAGGGCAGGTGCTCGCCGAAATCATGCAGAACTCGAAGCAGTTCGTCGAAAACCTGAACAAGATTTCCGAAGAGAACCGGTATGACATCCGCAAGAGCATTCTTTCTTTCAGGGCCATGGTCGCCCTGACCTCTCGGCAGATACACACCTTCATGATCAACCTGAACAAAATATCGAAGCACGTGGCCGACCTGACCGAGGAAAACAAGGAGGACATCTCGGTCACTCTGCGCAATCTTTCAGAAACGTCGGCGAACCTGAACAAGATAATCTACCGCATCGAGAACGGCAAAGGCACGCTGGGCAAAATCGTCACCGACGAGGAAATCTACGACAATCTCAGGGACGCGTCGGTCTCGGCCAAGAAGCTCTTCAAATCCCTTGAAAAGAACCCCTCGAAGCTCTTTTTCACCCCGGAAAAATAATGGCCAAAAAAAAGGACATCTACCTCTGCGCAGCATGCGGCGCGGAGTTCTCCAAGTGGTACGGGCGCTGTCCCGAATGCGGCGAATGGAACAGCATCGCCGACACCCCGGCAGCCCCGCCCCGCACTGAAAGCGCATCCTCCGGCGCGGTCCCTCTCTCCTCGGTCGATTTCGCCGAAACCGGCCGCATAACGACCGGCATCGGAGAGTTCAACATCGTGTGCGGCGGCGGCATCGTGCCCGGCTCCGTGCTCCTCATCGGAGGCGAACCCGGCATCGGCAAGTCTACGCTTGCACTCCAGATCGCCTCGTTCATGGACACCCTCTACGTGTCGGGAGAGGAGTCGCCGTTCCAGATACGCCAGCGCGCCCACCGGCTCGGCCTCGACATCGGCCGCATCAGGATCATGACCGGAACCGCGGTCGAGGACATTCTCCAGGCCGCCGAAAACGAGAAGCCGGGCTGCATCATCGTCGACTCGATACAGACGATGTATTCCCGCCAGGTCCCGGGAATAGCCGGGTCAGTGGCCCAGATGAGGGACTCCTCGGCGCGGCTGGTCTCCATGGCCAAAACGACCGGCGTACCGGTGATCCTCATCGGCCATGTCACCAAGGAGGGAAGCATCGCAGGGCCCAAGCTCCTGGAGCACATCGTGGACACGGTCCTGTATTTCGAAGGCGATTTTTCCAGGGAGTTCCGGATGCTCAGGGCGTTCAAGAACAGGTTCGGATCGGTAAACGAAATCGGCCTGTTCAGGATGGGAGAAAAGGGCCTGGCCGAGGTGCGCGACAAAAACAGGATATTCCTCAACCCGTTCGGCCAGGACTCGCCGGGCAACGCGGTATCGGCCGCTCTCGAGGGAAGCAGGACGGTGCTCTTCGAGGTGCAGTCGCTGGTTTCGTTCACCAGCTTTTCCAATCCGAGGCGGATGGCCGACGGCCTGGACCAGAACAGGCTCGTGCTGATCACGGCCGTGCTCGAGCGGCATGCCGGATTGAAGCTCAGCACCTTCGATGTGTTCATCAACATTGCCGGGGGGTTTCGCATTACCGAGACTGCTGCAGACCTGGCAGTGGCCATGGCTATCGCATCGAGCATGAACGACGCCGTAATCCCCGAGGGTGTCGGATTTCTGGGCGAGATATCGCTTTCAGGATCGCTGCGGCCGGTCCCCCAGTGCGCGCGAAGGGTGAAGGAGTTCATGCATTCGGGATTCAAGACCCTGGTGCTCTCCGAGCAGGACACGGCCGAAGCGAAAGCCGCCGGTTTCGAGGGTTCCATAAAGGGAGTGCAGAACATCCATCAGGCTATCAAGACCGTTTTTTAAGGGAAGTTCAATAAACTACATTTTGAAGCGTCCTGAAAAAAGTATTTGCAAGTTTTATCGCGATTTCCCATTTTATTCATCTGGCCTGCCACAAGGTCACTGAATTGACAGAACATTTTACCTGGCGGGATCGATCCAACAAACCGGAGCAGTATATGAAAAAGACATTTGCCCTGATACTGACAATATGCGCCCTGACCACCCTGGCCTGGGCGCAGACCACACAGCAGAAGGCGGCAAAACCCGCAGCCAAGGAAAAAACGGCGGAGCAATCCGCTCCCGCCGAAAAAGCCCAGCCGGCCGAGACCGCCAGAACCGCCGACGCCGCGCTGCAGACCGAGGAAAAAGACATCGTGGTCCCGGACCGCAAGTGGAAGCCCATCGGTCTTTGCTTCAGCCTCGATTACATGAGCGATTATCTCTGGCGCGGAACATACTGGTTCAACAGGGACGGCGCGTTTTTTCCGTCGATATCGTATTCGGTGCTCGATACCGGGCTCCAGGTTTCGGTGGGATGCGAGCTTTCGCAGGATTACCTCTTTGACGGAAAAGAACAGGCGTCGGTCGGCGGCAGGCAGGCGGCTTCGTTCGGGCTCGACTACAGCTACTCCTTCGAGGACAAGGCGACTCTCGGCGCCGATCTGTGGTACTACTACACGTTCAACCGCGAAGAAAACAGCATGATGAACCTGAGCGTCTGGGCGACACTGGACGCAATCCCGTTTTCGCCCGGATTGAAATACACGCATGATTTTTATTTTCACGAAGAACAGTACAACGACCTGTATCTCCAGCTTTTCGGCAGCCATGACTTCAGGCTGACCAAGACCCTCATCATGGATTTCGGCCTGTCCATAGGATATTACTATAGCTACTTCGAAGACACGAACGGGATAAGCGATATAACGCTCTCGACCAACCTGACCTACGAGCGCGGCGGGTTCACCATAAAAGGCGGGTTCAACTACATCATCGTTCCCATGGAAGATTACTGGGGAAACAAGGACATCAACAGGTTCTACGCCACTGTCGGGATTTCGTATTCACTGTAAGCGCCATACGTAAAATTCGCCTTTTCAAGGCTTTTTTTACCGCACGAAAAATCTACCGGCCCGCTTTTTCAACAAGGCGGGCCATCGTTTTTATGATACTCTCCCGTTCCGCCGCGGCCCTTTCATCGTCGGCTGTCAGGGTGTAGCCGCCTTTAGCGAGATTGTATTCGGGGAGTGCATAGAAGAAAACCGGTCCCGGGTACTCATCGAGGCATCGCGCGTGCATATTGAGTGCGGACAAAACAAGCGGCCTGAACGAATCCGCCTTGTCATTACCCGCGCATAAATCCCTTGCATTCCTCATTATCCACGAAAAGCTTTCCGGGTCGATCACGGCAACGGTGTAGAGATACCAGTCGTCCACCAGGCAGATCAGGTCTTTTTTTTCTGCCTCCGTCAGGACCGAATACGCCGGACACAGGAAACCGTCGCATATTTTTTTGCCGAAAAAAGAACGGTCGCGGAGGTCTTCTCCTCTAAGGCCGGGGTGGATCAGGCAGCCCGGCCTTCCCGGGAAAACGAATCCCTGAAACGGGCATATGTATGACGCTTGATCGCGGACAGGTCCCGGGAATGCATCTGCAACCGCATCCGAAATTTGAAAGCATGATGTCTGTTCTTCGGTGTTTCTCTCGAGAAATCCGGCGAGGAACCTGCGGTCGAGCCGACGGTGATTGAACAGCCCGCAGCATGCGCTGCATCCCTTTTTTACATCCGGCTGGCAGAGGATAGTATCGGGGCTTGCAGGCATCATGCACTCACGAAATATTTTTTCTCGTGAAATTCAGCAATCCGCCATCGACGAGAATCTTTCTCTGCCTTTCGGAAGCCAGAAGAGTGAACAGGTACTCCACTCCGGCGATTTCAACCAGAACATCGTTTCCTTTCGAGACCTGACCGATGAGGCCCGACGCGGTGAAAGAGTCGCCCGTGTTAATGCGTTCGTAATCCGATTCGTTCTTGAAAACAAGCGGTATGATGCCGAAATTGATCAGGTTCGCAGAATGGATGCGCTCGAACGACTTCGCCATGATCACGCGCACTCCGAGGTACATGGGGCAGATAGCGGCGTGCTCCCTGCTCGATCCCTGGCCGTAGCTCTGACCCCCGACGATTGCGGTCATGACTCCCCTGTTCTTGTTTTCCAGCGCGCGCCGTGAAAAGGCCGGATCCACGTTTTCATACACGTAGCGCGAGTACGCCGGAATGTTCGAACGATACTTGAGCCTTTGCCCGGCAGGCATGATGTGGTCCGTGGTTATCTTGTCGCCGACCTTGAGGCCAATGACGCCCGAGATCGTGTCGCCAAGCGGGTCGGTGTACGGCGGGTCGCCGATGTTAGGGCCCCTGAAGATTTCGACCGGAGAGGACGACGGCGGGATGATCATAGAATCGTCGATGAGAAAGCTCTTCGGTAGCTTTATCGCGGGATAATCCCCGGCCGGAACATCCAGCGGGTCGACGAGCGCGCCCACAAGCGCAGACAGGGCGGCGGCCTCGGGGCTCAGCAGATATACCTTCCCGCTGTCGGTCCCGGACCTTCCCTCGAAGTTGCGGTTGTTGGTGCGGAGCGACACGCCGCCGGTTATCGGCGCCTGGCCGGCCCCGATGCAGAACCCGCACGCTGATTCCATGATGCGGGCGCCGCTCGCAACCATGTCGGCGAGCGCTCCGTTGCGCGCGATCATCTCGAAGACCTGCTTCGATCCTGGCGCCACGATAAGGCTCACTGCCGGATGCACTTTCTTTCCCCTGAGGATGGAGGCCACGATCATCAGGTCTTTATACGATGAATTCGTACAGCTCCCGATCGCGACCTGATCGATCGCCATGCCCTTGATCTCTGATATTTTCTTGATGTTATCAGGCGAATGCGGGCAGGCGATCATGGGAACGACGGTGGAAAGGTCGAGATCAATGGTCCTGTCGTATGTCGCATCAGGGTCCGGAAGAATTTCCTCCCAGTTTTTTTCTCGGCCCTGCGCCTTCAGGAACCCGAGGGTGACCGAATCGCTCGGGAAAAGGGACGTGGTCACGCCGAGCTCGGCGCCCATGTTGGTTATGGTCGCCCTTTCGGGCACGCTGAGTGTCTTCACGCCCGGCCCGGTATACTCGACTACCGCGCCGACATTCCCCTTTGTAGTTAAAATCCCGAGCACCGTGTGTATCACGTCCTTGGCCGAAACCCACGGCCTGAGTTTTCCTGTCAGGCTGATATTGATCATCCGGGGAGCCGTTAGATAAAAGGGCCCCCCTCCCATGGCCACCGCAACATCGAGCCCGCCGGCGCCGATCGCTATCATCCCGATGCCTCCCCCGGTCGGGGTGTGGCTGTCGGAGCCAAGCAGCGTGGCCCCCGGCCTGCCAAAGCGCTCGAGATGAACCTGGTGGCAGATGCCGTTGCCGGCCTTCGAATGGTAGATGCCGTACTGAGCGTTCATGGTCTGGAGATACCTGTGGTCGTCGGCGTTTTCGAATCCCATCTGGAGGGTGTTGTGGTCGACATACGAAACCGATATTTCGGTCTTCACCCGCGGGATGTTCATGGCCTCGAACTGAAGGTACGCCATGGTGCCCGTGGCGTCCTGGGTCAGGGTCTGGTCGATCCTGATCCCGATTTCATTGCCGGGAACGAGCTCTCCTTCGACCAGGTGCTCCCTCAAAATCTTATATGCTGCTGAATCGCCCATGAGCATCTCCTAAATTTGATGATTGCGGATCCCGGGGTTCCGGGAATTGAGAACGGAACAACCATTGTCCGGAACCGGGCTTCATTTCAAGTATTTTTTAGGAGTTTTGGAGGATGGAAAATGCGCTGTATCTTTTTTATCATACCAGTATCCGCTTTCGCGGGAATGACTTAAAGACAGCCTTGACATAGTGCCATTGAAGGATAATGTAACTATCCAGCATTAATCACTTCAGTCTGCCTTGACAATCGCCGATAATGTATTATGAACATTTCGAGCGGATTATCGGTCATCAACATGCCGCAGTCTTCCTCTATATCAAGGGGAGACAGGATTTACCTGTGGCCGTCATACGCTCAGGGCCAGGTTGATAAAACGCCGCGGATCACCCGCGACGATACGCCGCAGTACATATACAAAAACACCTCCCGCGAGGAGCGCGAGAACATTCTGGCATACGCCCGGGAAAACCGCGAAACACAGTACACCCAGAAAGGATATATCACTTCCAAGAACTACCTGATGCAGCCAGGCTCGCTCTTCGATGCACGCGGCTGACGCCGGATTCGCCGATCTCCGCATCCAAAATCCTTGACTTTTTCACCGCATTCAATACCATCCAGCGAATACAGCATTTACAAGAAATGGGGCGCCATGAAAAAATACCTGTTTGCGATACTTATCATTATTTTGCCCGGATATGCCCTGCACGCGGGAGAACCCGCCCCTTCGTCGTTTGACATCAAGCTCGGCTTTTCCTATTTCAATGTGGGGCACCACTCTCCGGAGGAGGCGGCGCTCGACTCGTCGTACGCGTTCAACCTGGGGCTCGACAAATATTTTTCCCTGGGATTCGAGACCGGGCTCAACTGGACGAGATGGGACTGCTATTCGCCGCGCGCCGAAAAAAGCGGCCTGGAGCCCGGCGACCGTAAAACCGCTGCGGACGCCCTTACCCTGCCGCTCATGCTGAACGCCGTCGTGCACTATGACCTGCGAAAGGATTACTTTATTATGCCGTATGTTGCGGCCGGGGCGGGTTATTCCTGGTCGTTCTTCTTTCATCCCGATCAGGACAAGAATTACGGAGGGTTCACCTGGCAGGTGATGGCCGGAACTTCCATCCAGCCGCGAAAAGATTATTTCGTCGAAATGATTCTCGAGGCAGGTTACCGGGGTTCGTCACTCACGGCAAGAGAAGGATACAAGCTGGACCTCTCCGGATTCGTTTTCAGGGCCGGCGTGCGCTTTTCGCTCGGCAGGCTCGGGAAGCTCAACGGCGAAGAACCCGAAAGTCCGGCGATGGAAAACGAGGCTACTTCACCGCAGTGAGTCTCGAATCCACCTTGTCGTGCCTGCGGTCAGACCTGCGCTTGATCGCCTCGACCTTGGCTCTGGCCCTGAAAAAGGGCTGCATCGTTTCCTGAATCCTGACCCCCATAAGATCGATGACGCTTTCAAACTCGGCAGACAGCTCGTTCAGATACAGCTCCCTCCTGCGCAGGTCCTGGTACAGCTGGTAGTTTCTCGCAAGCTCGCGCTTCAGCTCGCGAATCTCCTGGTCCCTCTCGTGCACCGCGTTTTTAAACTCGGCCTTGAGCTGGCGTTCCATCCGCATCTTTTCGAACTCGTGCTGATCCCTGATCTCTCTGATTTTCTCAAGGCTCTCCCGTTCACATTTGCGCCGCTCACGCGATGCTTCCCTTCGAATGAGATGGGTGATCCGGCTTTTCCTGATGAACATGGTTACCTCTGGGGCCATAATTTTTCGGCCCCGCCCGCGGATTCGCAAAATCCAGCAGCCGGCAGGGCGCAGCCTGACTGTGGATATTTGAAAACACCGGGTTTCGTTGTCAATAAAATTAAACACTGGCGGCGGGCCTGCGGCGATCAGATCATGCTCCACAATGCAGGTAAAAAAGCCGCCCCGGTTTCCCGGGGCGGCAGCAAGTTTTTTCAGACACGCAGGGCCTTCAGGCTGCCCCGCGGTAATCGATCATTCAGTAACCTTATCCAGGTTGAGAGTTAGTGGTGTGTCGCCAGCCACTATTTGAACCGTTATGTAGGGGTCTTCTGCAATTTCCGCATTGGCGCGGTCAAGGAACATGCGCTCTGTATAATATCTGTCAATCTGTTCGGCAGGGTCAGGAACTCCATCCGTATTGTCATCGTCGCTTTCATTCCATTCCTTGAGCGTGGTCATGGCAATATACTCGTAAGAGTCAATGGCAAAAACGCCCCATGTGCCTGAAACATAGCGAAAGCAATTGGTCGAATCGGAGGGGTCAGATACATGCAGGGAGACCGTTCCATCTGAATTGAAAGTCATGATTAACGTCACTTCGGCCGAATTTACCGTCACTACGTTCCGCCAGGAACCGTAGAGGTTGCCATTCGACTCATAATCCGGCACAGGGATCGCCGTCATATCAAAGCCCTCGGCGCCCACGCTGATCGACATGGTGCTGCCGTCAATTTCGTATCCGCACTCAAATATATTACCTTCACCTTCCTCATATATTTTATCGTCTTCACTCCATTGCTGTTCAACGCGAAAGACCAGGGAACCGTTATTGGCCACAAAGTGTCCTTTGAATCCCTCAACAGCCTGCACTCCGGGTGTTTCTGTGTCGTCCAGGGCATAGAAGGTCTCATTTGAGAAAGTATTATCGTCATAGAAGGTCCATACCTGGTCATAGGTACCTGCCTCCACTTTCATGGTCCAGGCGTTTGCCACCACTGCCGCATCAGGCGCTGCGAGGCCCGGGTCAGCGCTCGTGCGCACCAGTTCGATGTCACCCTTGGACGATGCAATGGTCACGATATCAAGGTTTTCACCAACCCCGTCATTGAAAAAATCACAGGTAAATACCATGCGCTCAAATCTGTATATATTCTCCTCATCCTCGTAGTTTCCAGAAATGCTCGTATAGCCCTCCTGGCTCGTGATGATGAGCACTAAATATTTCGGGCCAAAGACCGATGTGTACACGCCCCATGAGCCTTTTTCTATTCTGACGTCATTGTCAGTATCGTTATCGTAGCTCTGCACGGTCAAATTGCCATTTTCCTCGAGAATGACTTTCATGGCGACATTTTCAATGGTAAGGTCCTGGTTATAATCTTCTTCAGTGACTCCCAGCATCTTCCATGTGCCTGTCATCTGCGTGTCAACCGCGGGAGCAGTGCTCCTGTGCAGAGTTACATACTCGGTCTCATCTAAATAGAATCTAAGGGTCTCAAGAGTGCTGTCGGTGAATGCATAGATATTCTCTACCGCATCCGAGGAGGTCTTCGCATACCAGTTGTCAAGGGTCGCAGTTTCCATATCAACGCCGTCCGTTCCGTCTGCATCGTATTCATCCCCTGCCCTGCACCAGGTGCCCGTGTCCTGTAATGACATGGTGCCGGTGAGCAGCGTTTCACCGCTGTCGTCTTTGTCAGCGGTTGATGATATTGACATCTTGATGCCCCCGGCAATACCTCCCGCTTCGCCCTCTTCGCCAAGTCCAGGCTCATAGTCATCGGCGTACAGGGGCACCACGATCACCTGGTTGTTCTCTATGACCGCGACACCATCAAAATACTTACCGCCGTCCATTTCAACATCCTCGAACTCCCACCAGCCTTCCATGCGCTCATCCATGGGTTTGGGCTTGCTTCCTCCGCCACCGCCGTCATCGCAGGCCGTGAACATGAATCCGCAGCATGAAATCAACAGCATCATAACAATACGGGAAAATCTCTTCATCTTTTTCTCCTTAAAAATACCTGAAATTATTCCGAATCTTGCGAGCCGGCCAGGGCATTTGTATCGATGAAATAATCCACGGGAATAAATCGGATTCCCATGAAACCATTTCAGGGTCTTGATGATCTGCCAGCCTGACGGAAACTTACCGGAAAATATTCAATAAATGGAGGCCGGGCATCCGGGGAAACACGTAGATCGATGTTTTTGCACTAAAAAAGGCAAAAAAAGCGGGAATTCCCGGCGGGATGAAGGAGTGCGGCCAAATTGATATCCGAGGGAATGGATGTAATCCGGATGCTTCGAAGCATCGGTATGATAACAGTCGCGGTCAAATCCGTATGTTGTATTCTCCCGCCATCCTGTACAGGTCGATCTTGTTGGCGATGCCGAGCTTGTTGTACACATTGGTCAGGTGCCGCTCTACGGTCCGCTCCGATATCGACAGGCTTGAAGAGATTTCCCGGTATGACATTCCGGACACGGACATTACGATTATTTCAAGTTCCCTGCTGGTTATTTTGAATTTTTGCTGAAAATCGTCTATCGCTTTTACCTCGTGGGATATCGCTATAACGCCCGCCCAGTCCCCGAACTTGTCCTTTATCCGTGAAAAATGAGTCTTGGTCACTATGTATTCCTGGCCAATGCTATAATTGACCGGCATCGTGAAATCGCCCATCCTGCCATCAGCGAGCGCTGTAAGCTTTTCTCTCAGTTCGTCATTGACTGAAACGACATCGAAATACGACATGTTCAGCATCTTTTCAACCGAAGCATTGAATGAGGTGTCGCCGCCCCTGTGCGCCCTGATTATGCTCAAATCGAGGTCCATTATGAAAACCAGGTCGCTTATGTTCGCGATGATTTCATCGGCCATCAGGGTTTTCTCAAGATTCATGAACCTGTAGCGGGAAACAAGAAAGAACAAGCCGAGAACATACATGTAAAAAAATATTATACCGGCAAATTGAAATTTTACGATCCCGAAAAACGGAAGAACGAGGGTTAAAACGAAGCATACTGCGGTGGTGAAAAAATAAAAAAAAGTCAGGATCAGCGAATGAATCTTCTCCTTTCTGATTTTCGTATTGAGGTGCCATTTCAGGGCGACGAGAAACGTCGCGATGAAATACGCCAGAATGAACAGGATATAGACATACATCCAGGTATTTTCGTAGTCCAGAAGAGCGAGCCATTCACCATCCCGTCTGATAAAGTCCCTGAAAATGAAAAACATCTGAAAGTTGGCCACGGAAATTATCAGGGCTGGAAGATAAAAGACGAGAAGGCGCAGGCGCTTGATTCTCTTTTTGCTCAAGATCAAGAAAAAATGAAAATTAATGGGATAAAAGAAAAATGCGCCGATATAACCAATTTTCAGGAATAGCCTGATAACGTGCATGTCGCTCAGCGAATACGAAATCCCGACAAATAAAGTCCAGATGACCATGGAGAGGCAGAGCAGGCTGAACAGCACATTCATCCTGTTCCTGTAATCGGCGGCAAGGGTTTTAAAACCGAGATAACACCACAGACATGTTATCGCGAATGAAATAATCGTATATTTGCTCATATGAATATTGGGAAATGACAATCTAAATATACGAGAGTACTTATCTTCCAGGAATATCTGTCAATTTATTTTCATCAGGCGGACCAAGACCGATTGTCGTTTCAGTCATGCCGCGGCCAATCCGGGCCAAAAAAAATCCCGCCTTTACGAGGCGGGATTTCAGATGTATTCCCTTTCTGATCACTTCTTTCAGGTTTTCTAATCAACCACCAAGAAGCTGCAGTACGGTTCTTGTTTTCATGTTTGCCTGAGCGAGCATCGCAGTACCGCTCTGGACAAGCACCTGATCCTTCGTGAGGTCTACCAGGGTTTCCGCCATGTCGGCGTCTCTGATTCGGCTTTCAGAGGCCTGGATGTTTTCATAAGCAGTCATCAGACCCTTTGCAGTGTACTCGAGCCTGTTGTAATAGGCGCCGAGGTCAGCTCTCTGCTTCGCGATTTTATGCAACGCGTCGTCGATAACGCCGATCGCCCTGTTCGCTCCGCCGGCGGTGCTCAGGTTCGCGAGGAACTTGCCGGTTTTTTCTTTCAGGTTGAGTCCCTGAGAAGTCATGGTTCCGATATACACCCTTTCCCTCTGGTGCATATTGGCTCCCATATGGAACCACATACTCGCCCTGGGGTTCGTCCTTGAGAAATCGCCAAGAAGCAGTTTAAACTTGTTGAATTCGGCCTGAGACGCGATCCTGTCGACCTCGTCGATCAGTGCAGAAACTTCAACCTGGATAAGCTGCCTGTCTTCCTGGCTGTAAATGCCGTTGGAAGACTGAACTGCGAGAACCCTGATCCTCTGCAGGATGGAGGATGTCTGGTCGAGATATCCTTCAGCCGTCTGGATGAAAGACATGCCGTCTTCAGTGTTCCTTTCAGCCTGCCTGAGTCCCTGAATCTGGGTTCTCATCTTCTCGGATACTGCAAGACCGGAAGCGTCGTCGCCGGCCCTGTTGATCCTCATACCGGAAGAAAGCTTCTCGGTTGATTTGTTGACGTCCCAATGCTTGAACTTGAGGACCTTGTTCGCATTGATTGCACTCATGTTGTGATTAATAATCATAGTCTACACTCCTTTGCGTTTTTTTCCTGATCTCCGTATCAGGAATTGTAATACCAGGTTAATTCTTTTTTTAGGGAATACTCTGCTGCATTGCTGCAACCATCGGCTTCTGAACAATCAGAACTGGATGCTTGCAGCAACAGGGCATTTCCGTCGAGAGCGCAAGCTCTCATGATAAGCCCGAGTTTTCAAAGATCATTGTCGCAGGGACAAATCACTGTAAAAGTCTCAACACGCCCTGAGTCAGGGCATTGGCCTGGGCCAGCATGGCCGTCCCGCTCTGGACCAGAACCATATTTTTCGTAAGATCCACCGTTACTTCGGCCATGTCAGCGTCGCGAATCCTGCTTTCGGAGGCCTGAATGTTTTCGTAAGCGTTCATGAGCCCCTTTGCCGCATGCTCGAGCCTGTTATAATAAGCGCCGAGGTCCGCGCGCTGTTTTGCAATTACGTGAAGAGCTTCGTCGAACACCCCGATGTTCATGTTCGCCATCTGCGGAGTCGACAGGGTTATCGGGCGGCCGACGACATCCTTGAGGTTGAGCGCCCTCGCGGTCATGGTCTGTATGTACACCCTTTCCCTCTGGTGCATGTTCGCCCCCATGTGGAACCACATGGACGCCCTCGGATTGAGCCTGGAAAAATCCCCCTGAAGGAGGGTCATCTTGTTGAATTCGGCCTGTGACGCGATCCTGTCCACTTCATCCACGAGCTCGGACACCTCGACCTGAATCAGCTGCCGGTCATCGAGCGAGTATATTCCGTTCGATGACTGGACCGCGAGCACGCGCATCCTCTGGATGATGTTGGTGATTTCAACGAGATAGCCTTCGGTGGTCTGGATGAATGACATGCCGTCTTCGGTGTTCCTCTCAGCCTGGCGCAGTCCGAGGATCTGGGTTCTCATTTTTTCCGATACTGCGAGACCGGAAGCGTCGTCGCCCGCCCTGTTTATCCTCATCCCCGAGGAAAGGGATTCCATGTTTTTATTTACATTCCAATGCTGAAACTTGAGGACGCGATTCGTGTTGATCGCAGGCATGTTGTGATTGATGATCATTCAGATTCCTCCCTGAATCTGTCTCAGCCAGCCTCCTTGCTGACCGCGGGCAATCCCGATTACTCTATCAATTTCGGATGTATGATCACATATATTAATGCCAGAAATCGGCTGTTTTCAGTCATTTTTGGCAAATAAAATGATTTATAATAAATTATCATATTCATTTATCTTTTTTTTATATTTTTAATCATATTTATCCTTATTGCTACTTTCGGCTATCTGGCTTTTTTTCCCTTAGTAATTTTTTTTATTCACAAAGTCCGGGAACAATTCATGCCGATAAACTTGAAAAAAGAGTTGTTTTTTTTCTTTTAATAAACTTATTACTGACAAGACCGTTTAAGGAATACGCGATGAGTCTTTTAAAAGAATTTCAGTACACGAAGATTTCCGCGCGCCGTGCGCTGTACGGAAACATATACCTTACGGCCGCCGCCATCGCCTACATGCTCACCGATCTGACCATAATTCTTAAATACTATTTTTTTTATATGCCGGTATTCAAGACAGTGATTGTATCTGCAATCGCCGTATTCTGCCTAGGGAGTCTCGCAGGAAGGTTTATTTTATCGAAAATTAAATGGCACCGCGCCTTCTATCTCGTGACCGACATCGTGTTTATTCTGACAGTGTCGATTTATTACTTGAGGGCCATCATCTGGCCCGATCGCCCGGAGTCTCTTCTATACTTATTCGAAATATCGCCATATCTTCTTTTCATCTTCCTCAGCCTTCCGCTTTTCATCGCAGGCATAAAGACGAATTATCTTCTGAAAACATCATGCGGCGACTTTATCGATGACAAGCAGCCTACACATCTTTTCTATATTTTTATCCTCGCAGGCATATCAACCGGAATAGCGATGAAATACCTGGCCCTGCAGTCACTTTTACCGGGCTGGGCTGCGGTGTCCTTTCCGGCGCTCATCATGCCTCTCATGTATTATTACGATCTGCCATATTCACCGCTGACTCAATTCGCACGTGAATATGAAAGCGACAAGGTAAACCCCGACCAGCCCCCCCCGTTGACGAGAGAAGATCTTGTGATGCACTACTTGCAGTTTTCAATCCCACCTGTATATTTATATTGCGTATATACATGCATTCTTGCCACGCAGGGAAATAGTTATTACAACAAATTGGTTTTCTTCCTTTTTGTCATCATCATCAGTCTGTGCGGATTTATAGCTGGTAGAATACTCCGACTGCAGAAATGGAGCGCATACGCGCAAACCATCTACCCGCTGCTGTTTTTTATCCCCATAATGAGCCTCTTCCATTTCGGCGACAGACTGTATTTCTCAGCGGTACTGATTTTTTTTGCGCCGCTGTTTTTTTTGATAAGCTTCGCGTTCAGTCAGGCGATAAAAGTCATCCTTATCCATTACCGTCATGAACAGCGGTTCGCCATCCTGCAGCTGTCGATGTTCATCATGCCTGCCACGATACTCATCATACTCTCGATGGTCCCATTCACGAATTTCTGGTTTTTCTTTATTGTATATTTCATTTCCGCCATCAATGTCATCGTTCCAGGATTATTCATTATCAACAAAAAAACGTCTTTGGCGAAAAAAGGGACCTATTTCGGATACATTCTTCTCTTTATAGCCCTGGTGATTATTTCGCACATCGTTTCTCCAATATCACTGGACAACGAATTCTTTCTTACTCACGCCAAAAATTTCGATGCCCTGAAAAACATCAACTACAACGCCCCATATATCAAGGCTGAAACAGGCATCGAGATAGACGGGAGGCTTGTTTTCTCGGTAAAGGACAGCACCATCCGCAATCTTAAGCGGGCGCTGGCCCCGATTTCGCTGTACTACAGCGAGGAAGAAACATCAACGGTCCTTTTTATCGATGGGAACCAGAAGTTCTTCCGGAACCCGGGAATCGGATATTTTAAACGGGCGGTTTGCCTTGATCCGCTCTCGGATAAAATCGTCGATTTTGACACGCTGCCGTTTTCAGGCAGCCAGACATACATTCCGGACACGATGGATACCCTGCTATTTATCAGCAAAAGAAATGAAAAATTCCAAATCATCACCGATATCCCCAACATTCTCGACCAGAACTATAATAATTTCAGGTTTTCCGCTGAATATTACGGGCTGCTGAAAAAAAACCTCAGCAAAGACGGAATCATCGCCCAGGTCATAAACATCCCGGGGTGCAGTCCCGACATATTGGCCTCCATGGCGGGGAACTTAAAAAAATGTTTCTCGCGGCATTGCATATACCTGTTCTCCGATGTAATGGTCTCCCTGGCTTCAGACAGCGGCGCGTCCCTTGATATCAATGCCGCCCGGTATAACAATCTTCTGAAATTTATAGCCAGTCAGAATGAGAAGCAGATTCTTTTTTTCGACGAGCAGCATGCCCTTTCACATCTACTATTCACGGACATTTCCTCATTGATGGCATATCTTCCTCCTAAAAAAAATGATGAATCCTGCTGTTTAAGGACTGAAAAAGAGACGTATATTCCGGATTCAAAGCTCATTGAATCATATCTTGCTCATGACAATCTTTTCTTGGGCCTGTTCGACAAGCAGACATCCTCCCTGATCGCCATGAATACTGCAGCAATCCGTTATCAATACAACCGGGAAATCCTTTCCTCATTGAAGGCGACCGAATTCTACGAGTCGCGCAACGACTATGAAAAGGAAACGGAGCATCTTTTCAATCTTAAAAAAAGAATGGATTACCATATCGCTCTGAAGGAGTACATGGTCAGGGTGCTGGAATACAAAGAAATATCCTATTTCGAAACTGCGCGGAAACTGATCGAGGAAAAACAATGGGAACGCGCGAAAAAACTGTATCAGTCGATCCTCTGGATAAACAAGGAAAACTTCGAGGCGAATTATCAGCTCGGCATCATAAGCATCACGCTGCAGGATATCGACAGCGCCGCTGAATACCTCAACAATGCCATGAGACTGAAAAACGACGATCCAAGGGTTTACTATCAAATGGGCGTCCTTGAGTTCACCAAAGGAAACATTCCCAAGGCAATCGAGTATTTTACCCAGGCCATGAAGCAGAAAGAAACCGGGTCGCCACTGTACCTTTATCTCGGCATGTCCTATGAAGAAATGGGAAACATTGTCGAGGCCGAAAACTATTATATGAAGGCCCAGATGGCTGACCCGAACGACATCAACATCCAGAACCATCTCGACGGCATCAGACAAAAAAAAGAACAGGAACAAAAAAAATACGAGATACAGGAACCAAAGAACCAGCTCGAAGACGAACAGGACGTCGATATTCCCATTCCGGTCAATAAATCGGCCTATGACATACGCTTGAACGACGGAGAGGATGAATCCAAGAAAGCCGTTAATAACCAGCCCTGATAGCCATTGTCAAAACAAGATTTTAATTATTAATTACACTTTTACCGAAAAATAGAATAGAATAAAGACATCGGCCGCAATTCCGCCAGTTCCCGTGCGGCCGAGGGATATCATGGCCCATAACAAATTGAACAAAAAAAGTATCGCGGGAATTCTATATTCTGCATCCGTGTTTATCATCCTGTTCCTGGCGCTCTTCTGCGTCCGGGAAAACGCCCACGCGCGCGACCCTCAGAGCATAAACCGGCAGGGCGCCCTGATGGGAGAGAAAAGACAATATAAGGAAGCGATCGACCAGTTTGACCGCGCGATCGAGATTTACGACAAGGAATCCGCGCAGGCATATCACAACAGGGCCTGGGCATATGAATTGAACGGCGACATCGACAAGGCCATTCCCAGCTACGAGGAGGCGCTGCACCGTAATCCCTACCAGGTCATATCCGGCGAAAAAGTCGGATACATATACTATAAAAAAGGCGACTACGACAATGCGATCCGGGTCGGCGAGCTGGTATTGAAGCATGACCCCGAAAACAAGGAAGTCCCCAAATGGCTCCCTGACGCATACCTGAAAAGAATGCAGATACAGAAAAAGCTCGAACAGGAACGCAGGAAGAAAGAGGAAGAGGACCAGAGGCGCAAGGAAGAGATGGATCAGCTCAAAAAAGAGAAAAAGGAGCGCGAATCCACAATAGTATACGCCACAATCGACTTCATGCTCAGGACAGGCTACGACATGTCCAGTGAAAAATACGACATGGTTTACGACAGCGGCTTCTTCGTCGATGTTCCGGAAAGGATATTCTGCCGCATAACGCCGACCCCGTCCTGGGAAATCGACCTCCTGCTCGAAAATCCCTGGCTCGGGGGCATGATGCCGTCGACCCTGTGCGTGCACAACGAGACTTTAGAGGGCATGTTTAAAATCAAAGGATACTCCGTCGGCCTGGGCATCCAGTTCAATCATTATGACAGCGGGATCAGCTTCAACGACGATCTGAGGTTATGGGACGTCAAGATCGGGCTTCTTTTCGGATACCAGAAGGACAAGATGGACCTTCGCTTCAGGTTTTATCCGAGGCTTCTCCCGTTCGACACGAAGGCCAGTAAAAATCAGACCCTCGATATCGACAACTTCAGCATGAATTATTCCTATAAGGTGAACGATACTATTTCCTATTACGCCTTTATAAACTGGCGCGATTTTTACATCATGGACCACACCAACAAGCTCTCGAACTGGTGGGGCGTATATGAATTCGGCATAGGCATCAAGCTGTGGGAAATAATGAAGACCAACGACAAGAGGGATTTCACTTTTTCCGTGGAATTCATCGAACGTCTCTACTACCGCGACACGAACAACACGAAGCCGTATGACGCGCTCAACGGTCAGGGCTGGTTCGGGCTCAATTCGGATAAATGGCTCAAGGGAGACGCAATATCGGGGTTCTGGACATACGGCCACAATTTCGGATTCAAAGTCGAGGAGGAAATAATCAAATACCTTTTCCTCTACCAGGCATTCTATATCGAGCTCACCGACACGGCCCAGGGCCATTACGAATTCAACTTCCTAATCGGAATCGGCGGAGTTTATTAAAGTGCGCGGCGATACTCTCCATTTCACACGCGACGTAGCGGCCAGGGCGGGATCGATACTGCTCAGGGGATTCCGGTCCGCCGAAACGGTCGTATCCTACAAGAGCAGGACAAACCTGGTCACGAACATGGACAGGGCTTCCGAGGAATTTCTCTTCAACGAAATCGGCCGGATGTTTCCCGAAGATACGATCATCGCCGAAGAGGGAAGCAGGAAGGAGACTACAGGCGAATACATCTGGTACGTCGATCCCCTTGACGGAACCAACAATTACGCTCACGGCCTTCCCTTCTTCTGCGTATCCATCGGCCTGTTTTCCCGCACAAAAAACAAGATAGTATCCGGCGTGGTTTACAATCCGTTTCTCGGTGAAATGTTCTGGGCATCGGAGGGATGCGGCGCGTTTCTCAACAACTCCCCGATAAAGGTGTCGGCGATCGATGACATAGGGATATCCCTTGTCGCCACCGGCTTCCCGTACGACAAAGAGACCATTGAAAAAAACAATATACGCGAATTCAATCAAATGCTCCCGAAAATTCAGGGCATACGCAGAATGGGTTCCGCAGCCATTGATCTGTGCTATGTCGCCTGCGGAAGGCTGGACGGATACTGGGAGCAGCAGCTTTCGCCATGGGACACTGCCGGCGGCAGTATCGTTGTGGAGGAAGCGGGCGGAAAGGTGACAAGGTTCGGCGGAGGTGCGTTTAAGCCTGAAACGCCGGAGATTCTTGCTTCAAACGGGCGAATACACGGTCAGATGATGGACATACTCGCCCGCGCGGCAAAATAACACGGAGAACTTATTCCATGAAAGAATACCTGAAACTAATCGGATTTTTCAACAGCTTCTCGGACGCCGAACTTGACGATTTCAGCACGATAGCGGAGGTCGTCGCCACCCGGGAGATGGAAATGATCATACGCGAAAACGAGGAAGGCAAGGGCCTTTATTTCGTCGTCAGAGGCGATTTTGAAGTCGTAAAAAAAATTTCCGGCAACAAGTACAAGCGGCTGCAGCGTCTCGACCGCGGTGATTTTTTCGGCGAGATGTCAATCCTGAACGACGAGAAACATTCGGCCTCAGTTATATCCCGCGGTCAGGGCATATTGATTTTCATTTCAAAAAAAGCCTTTCACGACCTGAGCACGAGAAATTCCCGCTTCACGCTCAAGATAATGAAAGAGCTCGCCACCATCCTTTCACAGCGCCTACGGCACATGAATTTAAAATACGGCATGTCGGTGGCACAGCTCGAATCCAGATTTTAATTAAATATGATCTCACAGTCCTGCGACACTTTCACGCACCGCATATGTCCAGTGATGCGGCGGTCTGAAACCGGTGGCCTCGATGAGCTTGTCGCTGGGGAAATGGGACCCGAACAGCGAAAATGAAAAAAACATCTGCGTTGCCGGGTCTTTGATGCGTCCCATAAAATAAACCAATCCCCTTTTTGTCACCGGGGCCGGATAACCGAGGGCCATTGCATATTCAGAGACAATATCCCTCCAGGGAATGTGGTGATCACAGCAATTGAAGCAGTCGTTAGAAGGCCCCTTTCTCATTACCAGATCAATACATGGCCCCAGGTTCCCGGCGAACAGAAGCGAAACCATTTTCTCTCCACTTCCCGTAAAAAAGAAATCCCCGCTTCTAATCGCTCCCGCAATCGTCGGAGAAGTAAACGAATCACCCCTCCCGATCACCGCAGGAAGCCTCAGCATCGTATAGGGGCATGGGCCCTGTTCGATATATTTTTCCGCAATCGCCTTGGACCGCATATAGGGGATTCCGATCAGTCCGCGAAACCTCGGGGTTGAATCCTCCCTTCTGTCTGTCCCGAGAGTTTTCAGGCCATAGACTGCAATTGAACTCAGCTGGATAAAATGAGGGCACCCGATCTTATGCGACCATTGCGCAAGATTCCGGGCTCCGATTGCGTTAACGGCCATCATGACTTCCGTTTTTGCGGATTGATCGACTGTTCCTGCAGCGTTAACAACAGCGTCATATCCGGCATCAGGAAGAGAGTCTAAGCTGCGCGGATCCGTAATGTCGGCAAAGTATTCATCCCGACCCGGGGATTTCAGATACACTGTGCCGGTCACGTTGAAACCGGCGGCAGTGAAATACTGCTTAAGATATCCGCCAATGAACCCGTCAGTTCCCGTTATCAGAATTTTCATTGCACGTCCTTATTTTTTAATCTCTTCCTCGCTCCGAACCTGGGAGCAATCGCTCATTCAGGTATATATCCCGAAATAGGGAAGAACCCAACGGTTGAGAGCAAACCAGAACAGAAAGAAAACAACGGATGCAATAATCGCAATGTTTGTCTGTCTTTCACTGTCGTTTGTGGCCATTGATAGCCCCATGCTATAGAATCATATTTGATATTTTATTTGCTCATTAGTGAATACCAGTACATTTTTACCATTTATTGATAAAGTGATTATCGTGTAATGATATGTCTATTACAATAATCATTTTAATACTATAAATATGCTCTGACCCCAAAGAATCTCCAAATATTGCTCTGACCCCTGGATGTGAAAAACATATAAATTAAGCCTTGCTTGACAGAATTGATACTTTTTTTATTGATAATAGACATGAATATTTGTTGTATAAACCCCCCATTGCAGGATTTTTACTGTACATCCCTGCGTCGCCAGCCCATCGGTCTCTTATACGTAATAGGCGCTCTTGAGGATGCCGGTCACAGGGTATCATTCATCAATGGCCATACACCTAAAAAGCATATTATACCGATACCATCCGAATTCGGTTATCTTGAAGCATTTTTTCTATCCGATAATATAAAAACGAGATTCCCCTATAAAAATTATTGCCACTACGGCGCAAGTTTTCAGGAAATCGCCAGACAGATTAAAAATTGCGATTCCGAAATCTATTTTATTTCCTGCCTGTTTACCACATATTATGAAGAAACTTCCGAAATAATTACAATCATTAGAAAATTGAAAAAAAATGCAATAATCGTTACAGGTGGATATCATGCAGCCCTGTATCCTGACTATTATCTCTTACAGTGCGGAGTAGATTATGTTATAACCGGAGAAGGTGAAAAGGCCGCCGTGAATCTTATTGAATATTTATCCGGCACAATTGAAATATCTGAAGTTCCGAGCCTTTGCTATCTGGAAAATAACTCGATCAGAACAACCGGCAAAGAAAACATTAAAGATCTGGATTCTATTCCTTTTCCGGCAAGAGACCATTTGAAGCTGCGCGATTTCAGGTTCTACACAAAAAAGGGAACATCCATCATTTCTTCCCGGGGATGTCCAAATCGCTGTGATTTTTGTACATCGCGCGACCTTTGGGGCAACAAGTACAGGGTCAGAGACATTGATGCATTATTAAAAGAAATTGACCTGTGTACCCAGCGCTATAACTTGAATCTCTTTAATTTCGAAGATGATAATCTCATGGCCTCCCGAGAACACACACAAAACCTACTGACAGGATTGCTTGATTACCAGAAAAAAAAGAAGATCACACTCGACCTGACAGCCATGAACGGTCTTTCACTTGAAAGTATTGATGAAGATATAATATTATTTATGTCCCGGGTCGGGTTTCATGAACTGAATGTATCTCTGGTGAGTCAGTCCAATGATATTCTGAAAAAACATGTTCGACCATTTGATTCAAATAAAGTAAAGGAGATTTCTTTATTTGCACGATCACTGGG
>JAKLIV010000001.1 GCA_022709405.1 Spirochaetota bacterium | reverse complement strand
TTATATACTGTCGGCGCCAGAATCACAAGCGCAAAGCCGATCGCGCGGATTATCCTGACCGGAACCCTGCGATCGCTGTCATAGCGGATGAAAAAAACGAGCCACAAGGCCGCCATTCCATAGACCATGCCGGAAGCGCCGACCAGCCGCACATTCGGCTCATAGATCCATACTGTCATAACCGCTGAAATAACTCCCGCCATCAAAGATGCGGCGGGGAAAAGCGCTTTCCCGAAATAAGCGTGAAGGAGCCAGCCGAAAATGATGAACAATGGAGTGTTCGATAGAAGATGAACCGCATCGGCATGAACGGCGATCGAAGTTATTCCTCTCCAGAACTGCTTTTCACTAAAAAAAGACTCGCCGCTAATCCAGAGTAAATCCCGGAGCGAAGTCTGCCAGTACAGAACAGACATAGTGATAAACAAGGCGTAGACCAACAGGGCCGGCCCGGCATAATCCCATGACGGCCATCTGCTCAGCGGTCCGGTGAAGACTTTTGTGTCATCGGACGAGGGGCCAGTATCTTCAATATCCATGAATACATCGTCATCGCCATCATTGTCCCGCATATGACGTCGTCCCCTGAAAGCATGTGCATTCACCCTCGTGCGACCCATCCTTCTCGTTACCCCTTAATCCGACCATTTTAGGGTATAAAGTATACATTTCAAGACAATAATTCAAAGATGCTGCAGGGTTCCCGATAACTTTCCATGAATGATTTATCTCCTTCACGCTACAAACTTGCGGCCGCGTTCATTGGAACAACAAGGGGAGAGCAGTTCCTGATGCATCAGAAAGTGATTAGCTTCATATATGTTTATAATGTAGAATTCGGACCGCTACAGGAATCAAATGAAAAAAAGTGAAGTGAAATCCCTTAATGGGACCGGACACGAAAAGTTATGAAAAAATTATTGCAATAATTGCAATTTTAAGGGACTTGTTATACAATTCAATAAACAAACCGAGGAGGATTTGTATGAAACAGCTGTACCGTATCATGACGATACTGCTTCTTTTCTGCGCCACGGCCCTGTACGCCGGCGGAGTTGAGGAGAACTCGAACCAGAGCGCGGAGTGGGTCAAGAGCCTTAACCGGAACGCATCGCTTGACGCAGACGCGACCTATTTCAACCCTGCAGGCACAGCCATGATGGGAAAAGGGCTGTACCTATATGTCAGCTATCAGTGCATACTGCAGCCGATCACGCTCGAAAGCGATTTTGACGATAATCTCATACCGCAGAACCAGCAGGAATTCGACGCCAGCCAGAACGCCTATTACTTCCCGAACCTGTACCTGGTTTACAACAACTGGGACATGGCCTTTTCGCTGGGCCTGATGGCGATCGGCGGCGGTGGCGGCGGCAGTTACCCCGAAGGATTTCCCTCTGTCGAGAACACGGCTGCAGGCCTGGCGCGTTTTGGCACAGGAAGTCCGGTTGGCACCTTTATTAATGGCTTCATCCCTCTGTCGGCGGCAGAGCTGGCGGCAGCGAATGCATGCGGCAACATTACCGGAAATTACGATGTTGACGCCAATCTGGAGGCAAGCGAGGCCTTTTATTCCTTCCAGCTCAACTACGCATACATGCCGGTCAAGCAGTTCGCCTTCTCGGTTGGCTACCGCTTTATATACGGTTACAATACCTATAAAGGAAAATTCGTCATTGACGTCGAGGGGGATACCGGGACCTACACTCTTACTGAAAAAATCGACTCAACCCAGAACGGCATGAGCCACGGCGTTATCGGGGGCATTTCGATCGCTCCGCTTGCGGGCATGACAGATGTCGGCTCACTGATAATCGCAGGCCGTTTTGAATGGAACTCGGAATTCATATTGAAGACCAAGACCAAGAAAAACTATATCATCCCCAGCGTTGCTGAAGATTACCATGATGGACACCAGTCGTACCGCACTCTACCCATGGTCGTAGCAGTGGGCGCCAACTATTCAATCATGGGAATCCACCTCGACGCGGGCCTGACCTATTACTTCAACAAGTACGCGTACTGGAACGGCCTTGAAGACGATTATGACAACGGTTACGAAGTCGGCCTGGGCATTTCCTACGACGTGATCACCAAGAAGAATCTCTGCGAGAACCTCAACATCGGCGTGGGTTACAACTACGGAACCGACGGCGAGAACGACGACACCCGTTCGGATACGCATATCGGTCTGAACTGGCACGCGGTCTCATGCGGGGTCACGTGGGAGTCGATCCCGGGGCTGAAGCTCACCCTGGGGTATGTCATATCATATTTCATACCTGATGAAATACCCGGCAGCGTCGAGGGCTTGCTGCCATACAGCACCGAAGCGACCAAGTACACTCATGACATCGCTATCGGATTGCAGTATAAAATTTTATGATGACTTTCGCACCGGGGCATTGCCCCGGTGCGCTATCAAGCAAAACATATAGGGGAAACCCTGATGATTGATCGATTACTTACATTTTTTCTTCACCGCTACTCGGACAAGGGATACCTGCTGATTCAGAAAACGCGCATTCTTCTGGTCATCGCCTTCATTTCCCTGATAATAACAACGGTCATGGCGCTGGCGAATGTCGCGGAGGGGAACGCAGCTCCGGAAATCATCCTTCCGCTGTTGATCGGTTCCATCGTAATTATAATCGGCCTGTCGCTGTTGCGAAGAGGCCATTTCTCTCTCGCAGCGCACTCCATCTTCATCGTGCTGCTCCTGACCGTGTGGCTCACGCTGTTCCTCGAAAGGACCGGCAACCCTGTTGAAATCCTTGATTCAATCGTTTTCATCCCGGCCATCATGAGTATGGTCCCGCTTATAATATTGAAAAGAAAATCCGTAGCCGTGGCATACTTCGTCCTCAATGCGGTGATTCTTTTCATATACACCCAGTACATCGGCCCCTACCTGAATTTTCCAGCGTTTAACGCATCCGAGTACATAACCGACAACATCGTTTCCTTCACCGTTGTGGGAGTGATGTCCTATTTGATATTCAATATCAACCAGCGCGCCATGGACAAAAACCAGAAATTGATGGACGAGCAGCAGGGACAGAACAGGCGGATTTCGGAAATACTCGCGACAGTCGAGAAAGCTGCGGTTCGATTGGGTTCGGCGATTCAGGAGATGGGCTACAGCGTGACCATTTTTTCCGAAAGCACACAGACCCAGGCATCATCCATCGAGGAAGTGACCGCTTCAATGGAAGAGATCACCTCGAACAGCGACGGTATATACGAACTGACCATTACCCAGAACAACGCGCTGAACCAGGCGATCATGGAGCTCCAGGCGCTTCACGACATAGTGTCCGAAAGCGGGCAGGAGATCCGCAAGATAACTGAAATCAGGGACAGGCTCAACAGCGAGGCTGAAGCCACGAAACAGGATATAAGTAAAATAGTGGACGAGGTCAAGTCGATGACCGACGAATTCAGGGAGATCGAGGGAATCGTCAGCATAATCGACGATATATCCGAAAAGATAAACCTTCTGTCCCTGAATGCCGCGATCGAGGCCGCCAGGGCCGGGGATTCCGGAAGGGGCTTCGCGGTCGTCGCCGACGAGGTCTCGAAGCTTGCAGACCGGACCGCTGAAAACGTCAAATCGATAACCGCATCCATCAAAAAAAACATAGGCGGACTCTACGGGTTCTACAACGGCCTGACTTCGTTCGCGCAGATGCTCGATGAAATGATCAGTTTCATCACGAAGCTCAGCGAATCCATCGACAGGATCAGCGCCCTTTCCGAGGAAGACCTGACCCGCAACCGGACCATCAAGGAAAACGCATCACAGGTTATCTCCATGGCCGATAACATCAAACTCGGCATGCAGGAGCAAAAGGTCGCGACCGATGAAATTCTTAAATCGATGACCACGATCAACAATTCGACCCAGGACGTGGCGATCAGGACCTCAGAGCTGAAGGGAACATCCATGGAGGTAAAGGCGCTCACTGACGAACTCGACAGCATCCTGATGGGTAAACAAAAAGACGACGGGAAACCTTGAAAAAACACCATTATTTGTGCGCATCACTCCCCTTAACCGGCAATCAGCCGCAGGGGATAAAATCATAAAAGAGGATATGGATTATGAAAAAATACGCCTTAACCGTATCAATGCTCATTCTCGCCCTTGTTTTTTCCTCACCGGCGATTAAAGCCGACGATAAAGCATACAAGTCGGCTCCCGACGATGTAATCGGAACGTGGATGGTTCCCGCCGGGGACGCGACGGTCAGCATCAGCAAATGCGGCAGCCAGTACTGCGGAAAAATTACATGGATGCAGAAACCCGACGTTGACTCGAAAAATCCGGACAAGTCTAAGCGCTCGACGCCGCTTGTCGGAATGCAGATGCTTCGTGATTTTGTCTTCAACGCCGAAAAGAACAGATGGGATGACGGAAAGATCTACGATCCGGACAGCGGAGACACCTATCAGTGCATGTTGTCGCTCACCGATAAAAACACCCTCAAGGTAAAGGGTTTCATCGGATTCAAATGGGCGCCGATAGGCAGAACCGAAATATGGACGCGGACCGCCGACAAGAAATAAGGCGCGTCGACAGGAGATACAATGAATAAAAAATCGTTTTTTGCAATAGCTTTATTGCTGCTTTTCGTCACCGCACCGGTTCTGGCCGAACAGGCCGGTGCGCCAAAAGACGCGGTCAAGACGAACTACTCCTCCCTCTCGGATAACGAGGTCAAGGAAAGGATCACATTCATTCAAACCCGTCTTGAAAAGACCGAGGTCTGGGCCCAGGTCTGGAAATACGGCTGGATAGGCCTTTACAGTTCCCTGGCCATCGTGCAGGGAGGCCTGGTCTTCGCCGACGACGACATCCACTGGAAAGAGGACATGATCACCGGCAGCATAACAGCCCTTGTCGGGCTCGCCGGCAAGCTCATAATGCCGTTCACATTCGAACCGACGGTCGCGCCCGGCAAGCTCAGGCTCATGCCCGAGGCGACTCCTGAAGAAAGACTCGAAAAACTCAAGACCGCTGAAAGGCTTTTCAGGATATGCGCCGAACAGGAATACGACGGTTGGGCGTGGCTTACCCATATGCTTAATTTCAGCGTGAACTTTACCGCAGGGATGGTCATATGGCTCGCATTTGACCGGCCCTGGACCGACGGTCTCACGACTTTCGCCACCGGCTACGCCATTTCGCTGCTCGACATATTCACGCAGCCGACCAATGCCGTGCGGGACAGGCGTGAATACCTTAAAAAATTCCGTGGCCTCGAAACGGCCGAAAACGATGAACCGGAATTTTTCTTCGCACTGTCTCCTATGGGATTCAGCGCGGGAATCAGGTTTTAACGATATCCCGAATATGGATCAGAAGCAAGAGAGCCCGCGATGAACCTGTACTCGCTGCCGTCACTTCTCATGTCCGCCGTTTGCTTTTACGTGGGCTTATATTATTTCATGATGTATGTGCGCAGGCGTTTTGACCTGACGAACATTTTCTTCGCTCTCTCCTGCTTCACCATTGCGGCGTACGACATTTTCTGCGCGGGGCTTTACAACTCCGGCTCGCCGTCTGAAGGCATGCTCTGGCAGCGTCTGCAGTTCGCAAGCCTCGCGCTTTTCACCGTCGGCACGTCATGGTTCGTATATCACTTCACTCACTACCAGCGCCGGATGCCCCTGGTTATAATCACGGTATGGCACGGCATACTCTTCATCCTTGGTCTCCTGGTCAGGAACGAGCTCACCCTCACCCTCGACCATCCCAAACCGAAATACATCGACCTGTTCGGTATTTTCAATGTAACCTACAACGAGGTCGATCCTGGATTGATATACGGCATACAGTATGTGTCGATGATCGTTACCTCGGTTTTTCTGCTGGTCATTGTAGTGGATCACTACATCAACGATGACCGGCGCCATGCGCGTCCCCTTCTCCTCTCCATGTCGACGTTTTTCGTCGCAGCACTGAACGACGCATTCGTGGGAATGGCGCTGTATCCGTTCATTTTTGTCGTGGAATACGCATATCTCTTCATTATCCTCTCGATGGCGTATGTGCTGCAGAACCGGTTCATCGACCTTCACAGCGAAGTCGAGGAGCTGAACGTGCAGCTCGAAGAAAAAATCAACGAGAGGACCATGGAGCTCTTCTTCAGCGAAATCGGCATTAAGCTTTATTCGGATCTGTGCAGCGAGCTCAACCACGATATGGGCTCGGGCGGCAGAACCGCCCTGAAAAAAATGGCCGAGATTAAGGAGCGACCTCCGATCGACAAAATCAGCCAGGATATATCGATCATCGCAAATATCGACGGCCTTCTGACCAGAGCGATTCAAAAAGCGATTGAAATCAGCGGCGCCGAAAGCGGATATATATTCATAGTCAATGAAGACAACGAGCTCGAGATCAGGGCTTCGAAAGTCACCTCTTCAATGGCGATCAGCGCCTGTAAAAAAAGAATCGTCGACCGCGTGTTCTCGGAGGGAAACTTCGTTATCAGCGATGTCGATCGCGCCGCAGACGAAATTGGTGTTTCCGGAACGGGAAGCAGGATCGATCACATTCTGACTATCCCCATCATGACCAGGGGGCTGGTTATCGGCGTCTGCCACCTGGAAAACTACACGCCTGGAAAAAAATTCACCGAAAGGGACGCCAACCTCGTGATCTCGTTCATGGACCAGGTCGCCATAGCGGTCGATAATTCATTCCTGTATAAAAAAGTAAAATCCGACCAGGATGTTCAGCGGAAGCCGTCTATAACAAGCTCGATCGAGGAAAAAATCAAACAGGCGATGGCCTACCTTACCGAGAATTACACCTCAAACATCTCGCGGGAGGGACTGGCGGCATCCCTGAACATGCACCCCGATTCCCTGGGACGCTTTTTTAAAATGTACACCGGCAAGAGAATCAACGAATTCATCAACGACCTTCGCATCAGCGAGGCGGCGGCGCAGATTTCCTCTACCGACAAGAGCATAATAGATATAGCTTTCGCAGTCGGATTTGAAAGCCTTACCACCTTCAACAGGGCCTTCATGAAGGTGATGAAAATGACCCCAAGCGAGCACCGCGAGAAAAGCGGTCAGCCCTGATTCCCCGATTTTTGATCGATCAGATTCTGATAGGATGCAGCGTCCGCTTCTCCCTATACTGAATGTCAGAAAACCAGATACATTACGCCGCTGAACGGATCAGGCGATCCATTCAGCGCTCGCTTTGGAGGGATCATTATGAAGCATCCGATAAACGCCGCACATGAAAAGCTGCACGCACTTGCATCCACGTGCAGGTTTCCCCTGAACCCGGCAGAACTGACCAGAATCTATGACATTCTTGTTGAAAAATCAGACCTTTCCGAAGAAGCGATAATGCACGAAATTGAATCGCTCCTTTCCCACATTGAGTTCGGCGGCAAACCGGCCCTGAACCTGGGCATCGACGAGATATCCTTTCTGATCGAGCACAACCGGTACCAGGAAAAAACTCACGGGATAAAATCGGGAGGGTACAAAGGCATCGACGTCAAAGGGCACATCGGAGACAAATATCTCTTCCTGATATCGGACAGCACCGACCTGGTGAACAAAACAACTAACAGCATACAGAAAATCATCGGTAAAAGAGGGACTTCCCGCTTCAGTCTTTCCGCGATACCTATCGTAAACCTCGCGCGCTCGAAGGACCGGCGCCGCCTGTATGTGCTCGAGGAGCAGAAAACGGCGACACCGGAGACCTCCAGGAACGAGGCAGTTAATCGGTTGATGTCAAGGATAAGCGGCGGGGAATCCGTTGCGGAAAGGGACTCCATCGATTCGCTTTTAAGCGCCTCAACCGAAGCTTTCGGGCTAATGGCCCTCAAATCGTTCGGCCCGAAAACCGTTGCCCGCTACGCGGCCTCGCTCTCGGAAATCGACGCCGCAGTCAGGCAGGGAGAGGACGTCCTTGTCGCCGATATCGATGAAAATCCGGGAACAGACCATGCCGAAACATGGTTCATTCTCTGGATGCCGCGTGAAAAGTTCCAGGAAAACTACGGCACTCTCAACCTGATATTCGAGCGCAAGGGCATTCCTTTCAACGGACAGTTTTTTCACTCGATCATTGCTGCAGGCAGGCATTTCATCGGCATGGCCACGCCCGTTATGACGAAAATCCTTACAAGCGAGCTCAGAGAGTACCTCAAAAACGAACTCTACGCCCGATCGCTGCTCCTCAAATCAGCCCCGGTCTCGGTCGGCGAAATACGCGAAATTCTGGAAACAATCGCGGGCGCGCGCGACTATGAAAAACTCGAACTCATCCTCACGATGCAGCAGAACAAGCAGAAGGAATACCTGATCCCCCTCGTTCTTCTGATGAACGATCCCAATGCGGAGATACGCGCCAAGGCCTTCGGGCTGATCAGGCACTACGTCCTCAATCCGGACAGCTCGATGAAAAACGACTATTACTGGTCCACGCTGAAGAACGTCTTTTCCGCCGCCACCGTCCCGATCAAACGCGAATCGGACCGTCTTGACAGGGCCCTTCTGGACGGTGAGATCATGAACCTGCTGCGGTTCAGAAATATATTCTACGAACGCTACGAGGAGCCGCTGACCGGCAAGGCCTACCTTTTCATAAGGATCAACGGCATCGGCATCGGGAAAGGAGGCATCCGCGCGCACGAGCACGAGGTCACGTTCTCCGGGGAGGGCGCCCTGGCGACGAACATGCTTTTCAAGAACATCGGCCTGGGAGTCCCCTGGTACACCATCGGCAAGGGAGGCATTCTCGGTGACATGAAGTTTGCCGGCCATGACGGGGATACCCGCGCGCAAGCCAGGAAAAATGTGCTCCAGTCATACGCGGATTTTCTGTACTACAGGGCCGAGGTCGGGCCGCTCTCGGACGTCCCCGCAGGAGATGTCGGCATCGGAGGAGACGAAATTTCAGTCATTTTCGACCGAATCACGCATAACGCGCTTTCAGACATCACCGCGATTGCCGGCAATCCTCATGGAGCGCCGGCAAACATTAAAAAGATCCTGGGCGAACATTTCGGGGTGCCATGCACCGATGCATCGCTGCTCAAAAAAATATCGTCGTCGGCGGAGCTGACGGCCGCCTATACATCCCCCGCCATCACCGGCAAGCCCGGCCCGCACGGTCTGGCGCTCAGGGCCGGAGCGACGTCCAGGGGCCTGATCGAGGTGCTCTCTGCGCAGCAGAATTTCCAGGATTACGGCGACGCCGCCCTCTGGTCGGACCCCGCACGCATCACCGAAGCGCTTGAACGCGAAGTCGAATACCGCGTGAAAGCCGAATCGAAACTTCGCATGCTTTCGTTCTCGATCCAGGGCTTCGGCAAGGTCGGCGCGAACTTAGCGAAGATGATCGACGAAATCGGCGCGACGGTGAAAATGATATCCGACGTGTCGGGCACCCTGAGCGATCCCGCGGGAATAAAGGGAATCCCTGCGCTCTTCGACCGCTGCTTCAAGAGCGGACTCACGCTCCAGCAGGCCCCGCGTGAAATAACCGGAAGCGCCGAGTTCATCCCCGGCGATACGGTCATGCCCCTTAAAGCGATAGTCGACGTTGTCGTGCCCGCGGCCCTGGAAGAGGTGATCGTGGCGGGCGATCAGGATGAAAGCGGCAACGTGCATGTCTCCGATTTCAGGGGCATATACCTACTCCAGGGCGCCAATGGCCCAGCCACAGCCGAGGCCGAAGAGGCCCTCGAGGACATGGGCACCGTTTCGTTCCCCGACATTCTCGCGAACGCAGGCGGGGTGCTCGCCTCGTATCTCGAGTGGATCAAGGGCCTGACGGCCGTTTTCGGATACAGGAAAGTGAGCCAGAACAGGTTCGTCCATCCCATAGCGCACAACCTGATACTCCACTTCCATCCTGGAGCGCTGAAGGACGACATCAGGGAAATCGACGAAAAGGCCTATGGAATGGCGTTCAATTTCATCCTGCGAAGCGCAACTATCGAGTCAATTGCCCTTTCGCGGCGCTACAGGGTTTCGATGCGCAAGGCGTTCCTGGCGATCGGGATACAACACGCGGCCCGGGAGGGACGGCTCACCGACCAGTTCGGCACCGAGATCGACCGAATCCGCCATATGTTCGCCGGAGCCGGGATCAATGATACGGGGTTATGAATGAATATGCACTTTCTGACCGGTCAGACAATGAGATGACAAAATTTCAATCTGGTATATAATATTTAATATCAGGCGAACGCACCATTACACGACAGTAAAAAAGGTACCGCGACATGTCAGACACAGCATACATCCTGGCTCACGATGTGGGCACCACCGGAAACAAATCCTGCATTTACCGGATCACCGACAAGATCGAACTCGTTGACTCGTACCTTGCGGAATATCCCGTGTATACACTGAGCAACGGCGGCGTTGAACAGAAAGCCGACGAATGGTGGAACGCCCTGTGCACCGCCACAAAGGCCATCCTGACCAGGTCGAAGATCGCTAAAAAAGACATTATGGGCATGACGTTCTGCGCCCAGATGCAGGGATCGATCATGGTCGATGAAAACGGCGATGCGCTCCGGAATCCCATGAGCTACATGGACGGCAGGTCCACCGAGCAGATCGCCCGCTACCTGTACCGCGGACTGTTCAAGATCGGCGGGAAGTTTCACATCCCCTCAACCCTGAAATCGCTTTACTACACGGGAGGCATGGCTGCAACCGCGAAGGACCCGCTGTGGAAGTATCACTGGGTCCGCGACAACGAACCTGAAATATTCAAGAAAACCCACAAGTGGCTGGACGTCAAGGACTACCTCACCCTCAGGTGCACCGGCAATTACGGCATGACCAGGGACTCCGCGAACGCGACATTCGTGTACGACACCCGGCCGGGCAAGCTCGGTTGGAGCAAGAGCCTGTGCCGCCTGTTCGACGTTGACATGAATCACCTGCCGCCGGTGCTCGATTCGACCGATATCGTCGGGAACCTGAGCGCCAGGGCCGCAGGAGAGATGGGGCTCGCCGAGGGCACGCCGGTGTTCGGAGGCGGCGGCGACGTATCGCTCATCTCGATCGGCTCCGGCTGCCTGGATCTGCATGATACCCACATTTACATAGGCACATCCGGATGGGTCGTTGCCAACGTCGACCGCCGCATGGTCGACATAGACAATTTCGTCGCCTCGATCCTCGGGGCGATACCGGGAAGGTACAATTACGTGGCCGAACAGGAGACGTCGGGCGCCTGCCTGCAGTGGGTCAGGGACCACCTGGCCCTGGACGAGATCGGAATGTACCTCGAAGCGAAACACGTGTGCGAAATGAACGACGTGTACGAAAGCCTGTACGATTTCCTGAACCAGGTCATCAGTCAGACTCCGGCGGGTTCGGGAGGCGTCATCTTCACGCCATGGCTGCACGGCAACCGCGCCCCGAAAGAAGACCCATACGCCAGGGGCATGTTCTTCAACCTGAGCCTCACCACGGGCAAGCGCCAGATGATACGCTCGGTGGTTGAGGGTATGGCGTTCCACAAACGCTGGATGCTTGAAGCGATCGAGAAGCGGATCCCCCACCGCGAAACCCTTCGTTTCGTCGGCGGAGGGGCGAAATCTCCCATCGGCTGCCAGATAATGGCCGACATCACCGGAAGGAGAATCGAGACCATCAGGAACACCCAGAACGCCGGCACCATCGGCGCGACCATCACCTGCGCTGTGGGCCTTGGTCTTTTCAAGGATTTTTCGGACGCGAAGTCTTTCATCCCGGTCGACAAGATATACGAACCGAACAAGGCCAACAAAGCCCGGTATGACAAGAACTTCAACGTATTCAAGGAACTCTACGGCAAGAACAAGAAGCTCTTTGAGCAGCTCAACGCATGCTGATTATTGCACGGGCGCACATGATGCGCCCTGCAGCATATTACAACCAGGAGATAGTATGGATAAAAATTCAAGCTCACGTCATCCCTACAGATGGATCGTGCTCGCGGTTTTCTTTCTGATCACGGTGATCGTCGAGATGCACTGGCTCGCGTTCGCCCCGATCGCCCGCGACGTGCGGAACTATTATAATGTTTCGGCAAACCAGGTCGACCTGCTATCGGAACTTTTCATGGGTCTGTTCCTCGTCATGTGCGTGCCGGCATCCTATGTAATCGATAAAAAAGGCATACGGATAGGAATCAGCATAGGGGCGGCCCTGACCGGCATATTCGGCCTTCTGAAAGGGATATATGCGGACAGCTATACGATGATTGTCGTATGCCAGGTCTTTCTCGCGATCGGGCAGCCTTTCTTGTTGAACGCATCGACCAAGGTGGCTGTTCGATGGTTTCCCCTGAACGAACGGGCGACAGCAGTGGGTATCGCCACGCTGGCCCAGTTCGTCGGAATAATCACGGTCATGATGGCCACCCCCTACATGATCAGGACCGAGGGATCTGACGTTCTCGATTTCCCCGGCATGCTGATGACATACGGCGTGATCTCGATCATCGGAGCGATCCTCACTCTGCTTCTGCTGAGAGAGCGTCCCGCCGGCGCCGCCGAAAACGCTGCGAACGACGAATCGTTTCACTTTTACAAGGTATTGAAGGAGCTGGTGAAGAAACCCGACATCATAAAAGTACTGGTGCTGTTTTTCATCGGTCTGGGCATATTCAACTCGGTCAGCACATGCATCGATCAGCTATGCGAGAAAAAAGGACTTTCGGTCGAAGAGACCGGCCTCGTCGGAGGGATGATGCTTATCGCCGGAATACTTGGCGCCATAATTCTTCCCGCCATCTCGGACAAGATGGGCAAACGCAAGCCGTTCGTCATACTGGCGATGCTGTTCATGGCCATAGGGATTGCCGGATTGAACTTCTTCAGTGATTACACCCTGTTGCTTGTTTCATCAGGCCTGCTGGGATTCTTTCTCCTAGGGGCAGGCGCTCCTGTCGGATTCCAATACAGCGCGGAGGTCGCAGCGCCCTCGCCTGAATCCACCACACAGGGGCTCATTCTGCTTACCGGACAGGTATCGGGCATACTCTTTGTACTGGGGATCAACCACGCCGGGATAATGCCCTTCATGAAGATATTCATCGTACTTTCGATAATCGCCGTGGCATTGACGCTTTCACTGAACGAATCCCCCTTGACAAAACCATCCGAAAATTCATAAATATTTCTCCATAACGGGAGGGCCGGGACTAGAACAAGGCCCTCCCGGAATTTTTTTTACGGAACAGATCAATGGACCAATCTGACGTCAGGCTGGCTTTTTTCGACCTCGATGAAACCATCACCGACCGCGACACCGACATGCTCTGGGCCATGTGGCGGATTAAAAAAAACCCCCTCATGGGAATCGCTGAAATACTGCGTCTCATCTTTCTCAACAGGGCCTACCGCAGGGGGCGGCTTACCGGAGCCCGGTACATGCGATACCAGCGCTTCAGGACCCTCTTTTTGTCCCCTGAACGATATTCAAAGCTTGCCGAAAAATTCTTTGTTGAATATGGCAGGCGGCACATATGGAATGAAGCTGCGAAGATAATTGACGAGTACGAGAAACGGGGCGTCCCTACAGTGATGATCACCGCCCAGAACAGCATCATTGCGGGGTATTTCGCCCGCCATCTTGGGATGTCTGCGGTGATCGGAAATTCATTCCTTCAAGAAGACGGCCGATTTACCCGGGCCGTCGAGCCGTATGCATTCAGGGAGGGAAAAATTTTCTGGGCCGGGGATTATGCAGGCAGATACAATATTGCTTTCTCAGAATGCGCGTTTTATTCCGACAGTATCAACGATGTTCCGCTTCTCGAAAAGGTGGGCGCCCCGGTCGTGGTAAATCCCGACAGGCTCCTCGAAGAGAAAGCCCGTCGGGAAGGATGGAAAATCCTGAGATTTGTATCCCTAACTCGATCTGCAGCTATTTAACGGTAAATGTCTTGGTTATGCCTGAATAGGCCTTGATCTTTCCGGTCCAGCCGGATTTCCAGTGACCGTAATGCTTGATCTGATAGGTCCCCGGCTCTGCGTTTGTCGTATTCCACTCTATGGTGATTTTTGAATACGCGACGCCCGATCTGGCCCATTTATACTTCGTCTCCGGGTCCCAGTCCCTGGCGACCACCGTTCCCGTACCGTCGGAATTCACCTTGATTATCTCGAGATAGGTCTTCTGGGTCATGAGATTGTTGCGCGGATGCCCTCCCCAGAAAACGGCACTCGCGACGTCGCCCCTGGCATATGAATCAGCAGGCTGGGTCTGTACGCTGCCGAAACTCACCGAGGCCGGTTTATCGTCGAAACAGACCTTGGAATTGAGATCCACCGTGTACGACGTAACGTCCGCCGGAGCCGTTCCGTCGTCGATTTCAATATCAGCCGCAATGGCATCACACATTTTCGTCAGCTCCTGCTGGAAGGCGAGCAGCTGATTGGGGCCGAAAAACGTCCCGCCGCCCTCATATCCCTGAAGCTGGTACTCCTCTTTTGTCGCCATGTACGAAGCATAGGTATTTGACAGTGCGGCCACGACGGAGTATTTGACCCCGCTGTCTTCCAATCCGTCTATTAGCGTGTTTTTAATCCTGCGTCCTGCCATGGTCGTCACCTCAGTGGGGATGGCGCCGATGGCCATGCCGCCGATTTTCATGACCTGCAGAGGGACTATCTGCGGCGTGAGCGGTATCCATTTCGCGAGATTGAGGCTCATGAGACCCGTAGCGAGAATGACCGGTTTGGGTTTATGACAATCCCTGTATTCATCGGTCATGGATGCCGGATACACGAGGCCGATCGCCCACGGCAGGAACGTGCTCAGGAAAGCGGTTTCGAAATCCTCGCTCCAGTCGATACTGTCGGTGGTGACTCCCTCGTCAAAAAGCGGATAGGGAGAGGGATTGTCCGCCGGGCTTCCGTACGAGTATGATGCGCCCATGCCTCCGGGGCATGTTTCGGCGTCGACCTCCTCGACATAGAGATCCCTCATGTCGACCCATTCATGACGGAAGTCGACCGATCCCTTCAGTTCTTCGGCGGCCGAATCATACAGATCCCTTGCTTTCGAATATTGCCTTGTGGCTATCACTCTGAGCGCGATGTTCTTCTGAATGTCGGCCTCGCCGAGCGCCTGGTACCAAGGGAACCCGAGTTCAACCGCCGTCTCGCTATCGATATCGGCCGCTTCCATCGCGGACTCGACCGTACCGAAATGCTCGGTGAACGGCACGTTCGGGGTAACGTCTCCCGCATTGGTCTGCGCGAATGCGGCCACGAACGTTTTGGTGGACTGGTAATCCGTGCCCATATCTTTTTCGAACATATATGAAGCGTGGCCCTTGTTGTCGCCGCTCAGCATCAGGTTTTCCGGGCCGATGGAATCCGGATGCACCGCGAACCAATTGATCATGCCGATCCCGTCGCCCTCCAGATTGACGAGCTTGAGAAGCGTCATGGTCTTGTCGGTGTTTGAATTATACAATGCCTTCTCCCATGAGGGGTTGTTCTCGTACATTGCCGGAGACCTGTTCCATCCGCACTTGTCGAGAGCGCCCCGGTTCACAAGAATTTTTCCGGGTTCGAGATTGTTGTGTGCGAGCAGGATTGAATTGAATATCCCGTCAACCACGACGTTGAAGCAGTCACGGATAAAGCCCTTGGGAGGAACATCGTAAAGGAAGTAACCGTCGAATCCGGCGTGCGAATTGTGCGTATGGGTCGCGCTTATGCATATGTTTTTCAGGCTGTAGTATTTGCTGAGCACCGGGTCTGCCGCGATTCTTTTACCGACATGGAGAACAACCATCTGGCTCATGGCCCAGAGATCGGCGCTCACGAACACTACCCTTTTGTTGCCGTCGCCGACAACGAATGCTCGTGAACGGAGACGCAGGCTGATGCCGGCAGTTTTCTGGTTATCGGCTGCAAAACCGCCCATACCAATTTCGGCCGCCGGTCCGGTGATATCATAGATTCCGGCTCCGACCAGGTAAATGTCCCCGGAAGCCGACTCCAGATTAGAATTCATCACAACGACTTCATCGTCGAGGAAACCGTTATCGACCGCCAGTGTTTGGCCCTCATAATCGGTGCTGTCACATGCGTTTATTCCCGAAATAACAATCAAACAAAACAGGAGCAGTACAACAACCGAATGTTTATAGAAAAACATGGTTTTAATCTTCATAAGGGCCCCCTTTGTAAAGGACAGTCAAGACCATAATTACAACAGGCAGACCGTCCAATTGGACTGTATTTAGTATATATATAAACATGAACGCGAGTATTAATCTCTGCAATTTCTGATTAATCTGTTTCAGATCAGAATTCGGTTTTTTCAGGAATTTTAAACGGGAAAAGATATATGGTAGTATTATGCTGTACCGTATGGGGCAAGGTCAGGGGGTCAGAGTATGTCTTACAATCACAGAAGATTATACTTCAATTATTAGCATTTTCAGGCATAGATGCTTGAGACTTAAAATTTCATTGAAGTTATATTATAGATTCATGCTCAAACAAGGAATCTTCGAAGATAAAGGATGCTTTAGAAGGGAATTTTATACTAATTACAGATTAAACTAAATGCATATTACATTATTAAATCTATTCTCTTTCTATACATCTCTTCATAAACCAAAAATTTCTTTACTCGTTCAGTAAAAGAATTACCCAAAGCCATGAAATACGGATGTAGTGTTATTTTAATAGGTGATTGATAATTCTCATCTAAATATGCGTTTATACTGCTGTATCGATAGTGCCTGGGATCTAAAACATGGCCTTTTCTGACAGCATTAAATGCCTGATACCATATAAGCGTAAACAGGCTTTTCGGTGGATTATCTGAATGTTCAACAATTCTGTCCTTAAAGCGTTCGTTCCAGAGCGGTCCGATACGGTTCATCATCTTGTTATACTTACGGGCAATAAGCGATTTAATATATTGCATGATTCTCGAAATTGTTTCTCCGCGTTCAACAGTTCGGATGGTGAAATGAAAGTGGTTATTTAGAATACTATAATTGATAAATTCAAAGGAATATTTATCAAGAGCCATATTTATTACCTCCACAATAATGTTTTTTACTTTATCGCTTTTCATTTTCTCACTATTTTCGATACACCGGGACATGGCGTGATAGGTCAATCCCGGAGCACATATTCTGTGTTTTCTTGCCATAATCTTTGCCAGATGCTTAATATACGATTGGGAGGGGATAAAATTGAAAATTTTTTCAAAAATATGTGGGGGTCAGAGCAAAATTTTCTCTGGGGCAGAGCAGTTTAAGTAAAACAGTTCAGTGGGGTCAGAGTAACGAACTATACAGCCTTAGCTTCATCGTATGAAGAATACCAGAGCAATTCACTCTCGGTAAATCTGTCTACAATACCAAGATTGAGATAATAATCCATAAGAATCTTCAGATGGAGTATTTCTTCCTCCTCCTCAGTATATTCTGATTTTTCCTGGATCATGATCTTTACATGAGTGTCTTCTACCCATGAGAAAAAATCCTTTCCTTTACCGGAAAAAATCGACTGACTGGACATAATATCAAATCGAACCGTATCCAGAACGGTTTCGAATTCTTCGTCCGGAATAACAAGCAGTGAAGAGGCCAGATCTGTCTGGAAGTAATCTCCCCAGGTAATGACGCTCGGCAAGACCCCATAACGCTGAAATAACTGATCGGCATCTTTATCTTCGATGTATTTTTTGGTGGATACCCTGTCAATGAATTCCTTGATGGAGATGAGATCACTGACCCTCCTCATGCTGATAAGTCCATCATTGAGCATGGGAATAATGGCTTCATTCAATAATTCCTGCATAATACTACTCCTGGGTAAGTTTTCTCATCGAGCCTCATTAGAAAGTCTCACTTCATTTTCGGGAAAAAGGACATGAACGGATTAGTATTTTTTCGATTAATTTTATTTTCAGGTCAGCTATAAGGCTTTTTCAGAGGTAATACGGATAATGGTGATATAAAAATCGGCGCAGCGGCGAATATTATCCATGGAGATCCTTTCATTGACGCCATGAATTCCCTTCAATTCATCTTCATTTAAAACCACAGGAGAAAAACGATAAATATACGGGGTCAGAGCGGTATAATGTTTTGAATCGGTTGAACCGCTTAAAAGAAAAGGCAGGATCAACGCTTCCGGGACTATTCTTTTTATAGCCTGAGAAATCGCCGAATATCCGTAAGACAGGGGGTCAGAGCAACCCACCGGTTCATTCGGAAGCCAATCCGGATTCGGCCTCACGGCGACCCTTGAATCGTCAATAACCTTCTCAATTCTGTCGAGTACCGAGCGAATACTCTCACCGGGAAGAATGCGCACATTGATATTGGCCTGCGCTGCAACCGGGAGCACGTTTTCTTTCTCGCTTCCGCTGATCATGGTCACCGCGGCTGATGTCCTGATCATGGCGTTTGTATTTGAATTCCGGGAGAATACGATTTTCAGAATCGGCCAGAAAAGCCCGGGTCGAGACAGCACCACCCGTTCAGGGAAAGAGGAATGACGGGAGATTCCTTTCAGGAATAGCCTTACCGGGTCGGTGAGCCGCGCCGGGAATGGCCGGGAATCGAGTCTCGTTACAGCTTTACAGAGGATACCTACGGCATTTTCTTTATGCGGGAGCGAGGAATGCCCTCCTCCTGCCGAAACAATCAGGCTGACATTGCAATGGCCCTTTTCGGCGATGCTGACCAGAGCCATCGGCTCTTCAATTCCGGGATACATCCCGCTGGCAATAACCGTGCCTTCATCAAGCACATACTCGAGTTCCACGCCCTGTTCAGCCAGAAACGAAGCAATGCTGCGAGCGCCTTTTTTGCCGTCAATCTCCTCGTCTCCGCCGAACGCAAAGTATACGCCCCGTGCGGGCCTGAAACCCTCGGCCAGGAGCGACTCAGCCGCGTGCATGATCGCAACCAGGCTCATCTTGATGTCAAGGGTTCCCCTGCCCCACACATATCCCCCGTCGATATGCCCGGCAAACGGGGGATGGATCCATTTGTTATCACCGGAATCTTCAGCCGGAACAACATCGAAATGCGCGGCCAGAAGACAGGGTTTCAGGGATTGCTCTGACCCCTTCCAGAAATACAGGAGTGCGTAGTCGTTGATCTTGCGAAATTCCAGGTTTTTATGCACCAGTGGGAAGGCCTGCCTGAGAAAAGCATGGAAACTGCGGTGCTGTTTCAGGTCGATGCGGGAATAATCGGCATATGATACTGTTGGGATACTGACAGCCTGAGAAATCCTGCGCGCAAGTGTTTCAACGGACCCGGCCGCATCGACATCAGGGGCTGCAGAGCTTTTTAACGGTGCTCTGACCCCGCCGGCCGAAAACTTCAGCACGGACGCCTCGGCCGGTCCTGCAACCTTACCGGCCGGGCGCCTTTTTCGGGCCTTCATCATCCGTACCGCCGTTTATTCATTTACACATGCGGTGCTGTTCGTTATTTTTTCGGCTTGAATACATCGAACAGGTCGATCGGGACCGGAAAAAGCGTGGTCGAATTGTTTTCGGCCGCCACTTCCTTGAGCGTCTGAAGATACCGAAGCTGCAGCGCTATGGGATGCACTTCCATGAGGCTTGCTGCTTCGACCATCTTCGCCGCTGCCTGGAACTCACCCTCGGCGCTGATGACCTTGGCCCTTCGCTCGCGCTCCGCCTCAGCCTGCTTGGCCATCGCCCGCTGCATCTCCTGGGGAAGGTCAACGTGCTTGACCTCGACAGCCGAGACCTTGATTCCCCACGGGTCGGTCTGGGTATCAAGTACGCTCTGCAACTCCTGGTTTATGTGCTCACGATTGCTCAGGAGATCGTCAAGCTCGACCATGCCGAGAATGCTCCGAAGTGTTGTCTGCGAAAGCTGAGAGGTGGCGTAGAGATAATCGTCGACTTCAGTTATTGCCTTATTGGGGTCGATTACCCTGAAATAGACGACCGCGTTGACCTTGACCGAAACGTTGTCCTTGGTGATGACGTCCTGCGGCGGCACATCCATGGCGATGAGCCTGAGGTTCACCCTCACCCACTTGTCGATAAAGGGGATTATGATGATGATTCCCGGCCCCTTCGATTTCTTGAGCAGGCGCCCGAGGCGAAACACGACCGCACGTTCGTACTCCTTGATGATTTTAATAGAAGAAATAAGCAGCAGTAATCCAAATATTATAATGGAAAACGCTGAACCGATATCGAATATTCCCATAAATTTTCCTCCAGTACCTTTTTTTGATAATATTACAAACCGCGTCCGGGTAACGCAAACGCCGCTCCACGAGACGCAACGAATCGCAAAAAAAACAGGAACTGTCAATCAGGGAGTTTTTTCACCTGAAGAGACATTCCGCTCATTCCGGTGACGGTTATCCTGTCGCCTTTTTTGATCTCCTCGTCGGAGGCCGCGTTCCAGATCTCGCCGTGCACCATCACCTTTCCATCTTTCGAAAAATCAATTATGGCGCGGCCGGCCTCGCCGATCATGCCGTCACTCCCGGTCGTTACCCGGGCCCGGTGGGCGTTCAGCACCGCCCTGATCACGATGAACACGAAGCCCAGTATGAACAGTATCGAACCGCCGATCGTCGATAGCGGAATGCCGCCTCCCGGCAGGGGCGAATCCACGAGAATCATTGAACCGATGACAAAGGCTATGATGCCGCCGATCGTCAGAAGCCCGTAGCTCGTCACGGTCAGTTCGAGGATGAAAAGCGTGATGCCCAGGATAATCAGTATGAGGCCCATGATGTTGATGGGAATGATCCTCACTGCCATGAGAAAAAGAAACAGGGATATGGCGCCGAGCACGCCCGGAACGATCATTCCCGGGTTCTTGAATTCCATGCCGATACCGGCGACCGCCAGGATGAAAAGGATGAACACGATCTGCGGATCAGCCAGATGGTTGAGCAGCTTCTGCTTCCAGTCCATCAGGTACTCATGCGGGGCCTTTCCGGATGAAGAGACGGTTACATTGGCGCCGTTTATATTGACCGTGCGTCTGTCGATCTGCCTGACAAGATCGTCCATGTCCTCGGCGACGATGTCGATCACGCCGAGCTTCAACGCCTCGGAGTATGTGCTCGAAATCGCCTTTTTCACCGCATTGACGGTCCAGGTGGTGTTGCGCCCGCGTTTTTCCGCCAGGCTCTTGGCGTAGGCCACCGTGTCGTTGAGGACCTTCTTCTCCATGACCCCGTCGGGATCGCCCTTCTCGTCTTTCTGCATGAAGTCGAGCATCGGGCTCACCGGATGCATGGCGCCGATCTCGGTGCCCGGGGCCATGGCTGCTATGTGGGCCGACAGCATGATGAATCCGCCGGCAGATGCGGCCTGCGCGCCCTTGGGATACGTGTACACGATCACAGGGACGGTCGACGTCATGATCGCCTTGATGATGTCGCGCATCGGCTCCATGAGCCCGCCCGGAGTATCGAGCTGGATGACCATGAACGCGAGCTTCTCCTCCCCGGCCTTTTTGATCGAGTCGACGATGAATTCGCCCATGATCGGGTTCACCATGCCCTGGAGCTTTACCACGCCATACCGGGCCGGTTCAGGTTTTTGCGCCGCGGCGAGCGAAGCGGTAATAATCAGGAGTATAGTAAATATTTTTTTCATGGATGTTAAGACTCTCCTCGCTCAATCATTGTTACCGGATTTTTCGCACCGGGCCCGGGCGGCTAATCAGTAGCCTGACCGCAATCGGCCGTCAATTCGGCGAATTGTCGCAGCAGACTTCGGGCGCGAACAACGGGGTGATACGCCCGATAAGCCTTGCATATATACCGTCGAAGCCGCCGTTGGACATGAGTATGACGATGTTTTCCCTGTCCGCCGACATCGATCCGTACATGCGCTCGATGATCTCATCCACGGTCGCGCACAGGATCGCGTCGCCGCCGCGGCTGTTGACGTCGGCCGCCACCTTCGCGGCGTCGATCCTTTCGGACGCCGGAATCGCGTCGAGGTTGAAGGGCGTCTTGATGATCGCGTGGTCGGCCTTCAGAAACGACAAGGGCAGCTCGTCCTGAAAGACGTTGCGCCTGCTCGTCGCCGACCGCGGCTCATACACCGCCCATACCGCAGCCCCGGGAAAGCGGTGCCTCATGGTGTCGAGGACCATGGCGATCGCCGTGGGATGGTGCGCGAAATCCTCGTATATGCGGATATTTTCGGCGGAGTAGATGAGCTCCTGGCGCCGCTTGACGCCCTGGAAAGATGCCACGCCCCTGCGTAAATCATCGGGGGAAACGCCGAGCCTGAGCGCCATGGCCGAGGCTGCGGCGATGTTCTCGTAGTTGAAGGGGCCGAATATCGCCGACCTGAGCTCCACAGACCCGCCCGGGTATGCAAGCTCCACAAGGGCCTCATCTCCCTCGTATCCCAAAAAGGACCAGCGGTAATCCCCGTGAAGGCCGAACGACGCGCCGTGCGATCGGGACTTCTCCATGACCCGCCCGAGCGTCTCATATTCGGATGAATACACGATGTGCCCCTCTGACGGGACCATGTTGACCAGCCGTTTGAACCAGAGCTCGATCTCGGCCAGGTCTCGGTAGATGTCGGCGTGGTCGAACTCAAGCGAGGTGAGCACGCAGTGCCTCGGACGGTAGAACACGAACTTGGGGACCTTTTCGAAGAACGCCGAGTCGTACTCGTCGCCCTCGATCACGAAAAGCCCGCCCCGGCCCAGCCGGTAGTTGGTGTTGTAGTTCCTGAGCACACCGCCCACGAAATACGACGGGTCCATGTCCGCGGACAGCAGGATATGCGAGAGCAGCGCGGATGTCGTGCTCTTGCCGTGGGTCCCTGCGACCGCGATCACGTCTTTTCCGCTCAGGAAATAGGTGTACAGCGCGCCCGCCATCGAGGTGTATGGGATGGATTTATTCAGCACATGCTCGACCTCGGGGTTGCCCCTGCTTATGGCGTTGCCGATGACCACCATGTCGGGCGAGCCGACCTGCTTCTCGGAAAAGCCGCTGTAGATCTCGATGCCTGCGCTCCTGAGCATGTCGCTCATCGGAGGATACACGTTGCTGTCGGACCCGCGCACCGAGTAGCCGGCCTCCCTGAACATCTGCGCAAGCGTGCCCATTGCGATGCCGCATATGCCAATGAGATAGATTTCCCTGGTTTTCATCAGGGCCTGCAGTCGCTCTCGCGGAGAATATCCACTTCAAGGGCGACCCTGCCTTTCTTGCCGCCGGCGTACTTCACCGTCACCTGCTGGCACAGGTCCAGATCGGACGCAGTGCGGTCGGTTTTATTCGAAACGACCCTGGTGGATTCGTTGATCACGAAAAGCATCTCCTTCGGGCCTTTTTTCACCTCGAGAGCCGCGTTATCGCAATAAATGACGCGGCCGCTGAAGGATTTTGATGCTTCAGCGCCGTCGGAAACCAGAGGTATAAACGCCAGGAGAGCCAGTACAAATCCCGCGATACGCATGACATCCTCCTTAATAAATTATAATCACCGCGCCGGGAGGGCCTGAAAACAACATAGTACATGGCTTGTTTTTTTTCAAATAGAATTACCGGGCGCGGTGAAAATAGTGCCGGGACCGTTTAGCGTGAAATGATTTGACAAATAATACCTGATCACGGAACATAAATAAACTGCCGTAAACGGGCCGCGGCCCCGGCGCAGAACTGTTATACCGGCTAAACCGACGAGGCGACTGAAAACCCGATGAAGAAAACGATCATGATCATGATGTTCCTGCCGTCAGCCATGCTGTTCTTTCTTGCAGCCGCGGCCCTCGCGCAGGAAAACCGGGCAATCCCCTGGGGAACGACCATGTCGGATTTCAAGAAAGCCCAGGCAGACAAAGGCGAATTCATCGAATTCACTCCCCGGGACAATCCGGACTACAAGAACAAAATAATGTCATACATCACCGCCATCGACGAAAAACTCATCAGCGAAATCGTCATCCTCAGGCAGAGGGGAATCCCCGAGAAAGACTTCCTGTTCGTGAAAGGCAAGCTGTGCACCACCCTCGAAGACTGGAACATGATCGACGAGGACCGGCAGGCCGGCATCATGAACGAGCTCAAGCGGCAGTACGGCGAGCCCTCGATCCAGAAGGAGGAAAACTTTTACATCAACTCGTTCAAGAGCCCGGGCACAAACGTGCTTTTTTACATGCTTAAACAGCCTGACGGCAAGGCAAAATGCAAGGTGTATTACTACACCAGCAAGCTTTTCAGGATGCTCATTCTCGACAATTAAAAGCGGGCGTATGTCCCATTTTTTGAATAAATTTTGTTGACAGTTCGGGCAAGTAATTACATATTTGCCATCCATATTGGTCGGGAACGGACCAAATAAGAAAATATGAAGGTGTAATTGTGGCTAACATTCAATCACAGGAAAAAAGAAACAGGCAGAACGAAAAAAACCGGAAGAAAAACGTCCAGGTGAAGTCATCGGTACGGACAGCCTCGAGAAAAATCGCCAGGGCCCTCGACCAGAAAGAAGGCAAAGGCGCAGACGAGCTACAGCTGCTCCAGAAAAGTTTCATAAAAACCATCGATTCCGCGGTTCAGAAAGGCGTAATACAAAAAAAGACCGCATCCAGGAAAAAATCCAGACTTGCCAAGAAAGTAAACGCGCAGATCAAGCAACAGGCTTAGGAGAACAATCCCTTGACCAAATCGGAGATAGTCGAGCGCCTCACCCGCCAGAGCGGGATGAAGCGTAAAGAAGTTCTCTATATAATCGACAATTTTCTGGACAGGATCAGGGAAAGCATAGACCAGGGAGAGAAGGTCGAGATTCGGGGATTCGGCACCTTTTATCCCTCGGACAAAAAAGCGAGGACCATCTACTCGCCCATAGCAGAAAAAGAAATTTCGGTTCCGGCAAAGACGACCCTCGCTTTCAAGCCGAGCAAGTCCACCGAGAAGGAGCTGGAACCGACAACGACAACGGGCGCTTAGCTCAGCTGGGAGAGCATCTGCCTTACAAGCAGAGGGTCGGCGGTTCGATCCCGTCAGCGCCCAAATAGAAGTCCTGAATGATTCAGGACTTAAGAGGCTACCGGACCACCGGCGCATCTTAAAAAACTCTATATAAAGTGTAAAGTGTGAGCAACATGTGAGCACACTTTTCGCTTGGAGGTTAAGATGTATTACGGATCCCGTAGCAAACCCTACACAATCTTCAAACGTAACCGCTTCTACTACGCACAATTCAGACTCCCTGATGGAACCCGAAGTGTTGCCAAAACCACCGGACAGACTTCCCGTGGTGCTGCCGAACGATGGTGCATTGAGTATTTGAACGCCGGCAATATCGTACGCCGGGAAAACCTTACCCTTGTAGAATATGCAAAGGATTTCTTCAATTGGGGTGGCGCCTGGGCAACGGATAAACGAGTCAGAGGGCTACGAATCAGCAAACGTCAATGTCACAACCTGACATACATACTGAACAGCCATCTCTTACCTCGTATTGGGTCTATGCGATTGACCAACATCGATCGGGCAGTAATCCGAGACCTCCGTAATGACCTTTTTAACAGGGGATATTCAGGCAACACTATCAATAAAACCCTGTCGGCTCTCAAGGCAATTCTTGAAGCCGCAGAAGACCAGTCATTAATCCAATTTGTGCCCAGGATTGACCGTGCTGCAATGAATCCAAAATTAAAAGGGATACTAACCCTTGAGGAAGTACGGCAACTCTTTTCCCTGGAATGGAGAACTGAGGCAAAACACTGCAATCCATCGCGTGAGCTATATATGGGATATGTCGGCAATCTTCTTGCCTCATCTACCGGATTACGGCTGGGTGAATTACAGGCACTCACCCTATCAGATATTCATCTTAATGAAGGGTACATTTATGTGAGACGGTCATGGGATAATTTCTTTGGACTGAATGAAACAACAAAAACCGGGAAAGTACGTAATATCTTTTTTCCTGTTAAAACCCAGATCGAACTTTCTAAGCTTATGCAGATGAATCCTGAACCGGATAACCCGGAGAGCTTTGTGTTTTTCAGTCAAAAGACACCGGGAAAACCTGCAGAACCGAAGGTATTCACCCGCTCTCTCTATACCGCCATGAGACAGATTGGTATCAACGAACAGATGCGTCGGGAACGAAATATCACCTTTCATTCATGGCGGCACTGGTTTAATAGTCTTCTCATTAATGCCAGAGTTCCTGTCCATAAGATTCAGAGTTTAACCGGACACCTGACCTCTGCGATGACACAGCATTATTATCATGTTGATGATATGGGGGACGTGGTACAGGTGGTGCAGGATTCGTTGTTTAAACCAATTGGATACGATGAATTATAGAATTAACCATCGACCTCCTGCCTGTGATCCGAATAACAGACTGATATGCGGCTGCTTCTTAATGTTTCTTGATGAAATACTATGCGTTATCGTACTGATTGTGCAAGTATTTTTTATGTTTCGTGTAAAATTATGGTATTCGCTGGAGGCAAATGTAAGAAGTTATGCTACAGTTTGTGCTACAGTCGTAAAAGTATTTACTGGAACTGAAACAACCTTACGATTGTAATTCTCTTTAGTCCCGTTCCCACACAACGATAAAGTCCCCTGATAGTGACTGGAATTTAGCCGTTTTAAGATTATCATGGTACTCTATTCCCCTGAGCGTGAAATCACCCTTTGGCAGTCTTTTTTTACCGCTCATGGCTTTACCGATCGGCATACGTATATAATCGTAATTGGATATATACGTGTATTGTGCCGGCAACAGAATATACCGCCATTTTCGATTAACGGCCAGTCCCGACAGGTATTCCGTGAAACGGTTAAACACCCCGAGCCAATCAACCTTTTCATTGGTATCGACGTTGATTACATCGAACAGCAGCGCCTTCTCGCCTTGCGGGTTTTCGAGTTCAATTAGGGTGATGTACCCTTTCCAAATGCTGTTCTGGATTATTTTATAGAAGTACGCGCCGGGTTGGCTTAACTGTCGCGTGTTGCCCATAGAGCAGTCTTTCCCGATCATTCCGCGGAAAACCATCGAATGGTCGCGTGCTGGTACGAAAAGAAGCTCCTCGGTATCGCCTGTTGTATTCGCCGTGAACTGAAGCGCTCTGTTTATCTGCTTTATTCTTTTCCTGTCGGTCACATCGAGAAGCGGCAGTATGTGCCGGTTAAGCAAATGTGCTATCTTCCCGGCCTGCTCCAGCTCTTTTTCGGTTAAAGCAGACGCACTGTTTACCGCGTCAAGTATGCTGGCGGCCTTGGCGTGATGTGAATTATCTTTATCTGCGGATATTTTATCGTTTATAAACAGTGAATTTCCATCACTTCTAAGTTCGTGTATGCGGTTTCCGGTCTTCAAACGGTATTTTACTGTGTCATTTTGTGCGAAAATTTCAAGGCGCGCAGGAACAATTGATTCCATAAAACCCCTAAAAAGACCGAGGCCGAATCCCCTTCCTTCGATGGCGAACTTGACATCGATGAGCATACTCCGTTCGTCAAGGCTTCCATTTTCGGCCATCTGCGGTATGCTCAATATTTTTTTCGATGCCGCTATCAGGCTGTTCAGCGTCTTTAGTTCCGACCGTACCATAGCTATTTTCCCGGTAATGGGTGACGAGAGGAATTCCTGCCGCTTTTCATCTGTCATGACAACTCCTCCTGTTGTCGCGATCCTGTCGAGAATAGAATTAAAATACGCGTCCGGCAAAACCATATCACATGATTCAAACAGGCGGTCTTCATAGAGCTGCTTTATTGCGATCCCGCAGGCTTCTTCACGGCTTTCACGTATCTCTTTTAATAGATACGTTTCATGAAATAGTGAAAACATGATAATCAGGTCATGTAATATGCAGGCGAGTTCAGGCTGATAATTTTTAGAAAGCTGCATGGCAATATGTGCGGCGATTTTTTTTGCCGTTTTTTCATCAGATATCCGAACTAATGCCAGCGCCGATTTTTGCGATTTGCCTATCTGTTTCAGGTTTCTTATCCGATTCATTGTTATTTCCGGGTCGTCTATCATCCGAATGACATGTTCCTGCAATTCCCTGACCGGCTCCAGAGATTCGTTGTCCCTTCGGACATATTCGATTTTGTTGCCGGTCAAAGTGACACGGCTAAAAATATCAGGCATGGGTTTGATAATGGTGTTCATTGACTCGTTGAGCATCATAGTGTATTCCGAGAACAATATCCTTCTGGAAGAAGATTGAACTAACTGGAAATAATAGAGAAATCTGTCGACCGGTGAAGAGAAATCGGGCTCAATATACCGGAGTTCCTGCATGCGTAAAAGATACGCTGCCGGCCCACTTTCAAGGTCGTCAATGTCCCGCGGGAACAGGTTCTTATCGAGAAATAATCTTACCTTGTCGGACGTTTTTTTAAGCCGGTCGAGGCCCGAAACCTTCGCAAGCGACGGGTCATCATTTAAAAGCGGTGATATTATTTGGTCAACAAGCTGCCATGCGTCATATTTTTTTTCATTATATTTAACCGCGAGGTCCATGATGATGCACAGGTTTTCTATATTTTTTTTCTCCCTGAGCGCCGGAAACATTTTAAGCACGGCAATGAATGGTTCGACAACGTCCTTGATGCCGTTTTGGTAATCGAGATGATCTTCATGTGCGATTCGGCTTATTTTTATTTTTTCCAGAAGATACTCGATCAGTTCAATTGACCTGCACATGTGCTCTTTTAACTCAGACGAACCGGGAGCGTTCTCATCCTCCTGCGCCATGGTGATCAGGGGTTTGAGATGGCCGATCTCTCCGGAAACTGCGGCTTGCGCAATCAACTCGTCGCTTTTTTCCATTCGCCCACGCTTACAGTTATCCCCGCGTTCCTCGCTGATTAGAAAATTTAGAATGCGGCATGTTGAACTTATCATGTTGCTGTATGATACGATTCCTGCCTGCCCTATCGCCGCTTCGATCAAATGAGTGATTATTTCAACCCCCTTTTTGTTTTTCAAGACAGGGTGACGGTCAATCAGGTACCGGCATAGTTTCATTATCGGGCTCGGGTTTTTCCCCGCAATTGCGGCATTAAGGGATAATTCGATAAATAATTCTATGGTATGCAGGTAGTTTTCCCTGTAGAATAAGGGGAAGTTGTTCATCAAATACTTTAAAGAATGCATTACCAGCGAGTTTTCATAATATATTGAATTGACGCTCGATTTTAATGCAAAAATCAAGGTGTTCACCGAAATGCGCAATCCTGAACAGCGTTTTTTCCCGAGCCATGGCCACTGTTCCAGTGTATTTTTCAGAGTATCAATTATAAATGAAAGCTTCAGTTTCTCCGCATTTACGGCTATTGTCTCGATGAAAGTTTTCCTCTGTTTTTCTGTGTTCCATTCAAGATCAACCATATGCCCCAGCAGTATAAGAAAAGCATCTTCAATATCGATTGACCCGCAGATCTCCCAGGGTATGGTTTCCGCGATCAATTTTGAGCATCTGCCGCCATTGTCGTCCAGTACCATCCGCCGGTTCATCGTTATAAAACGGTCCGCCTTGTAAACAACAGTGTCTATCTCTCCTTCTGTCGCGGCATCGTTGCTCAGTATTCCCGGTATAATGAGGTAAAATGCGCATCTAACTTCATTCATGCTCTTCCTGCCGAAATGCAGTCGTGCCGATTGCCTGATTGCATAGATCATGTTGGTAGCGGGTATGTTCAGTGATTCCCCGCGTGAAAGGAGTTCAAGTACGAGATGCAGTTTTTCCTCACCCTGCTTTTCCCTTATCCCGGGAAACTCCCTGAAAAGCGCGTTCAACGATGCTCGTGATTTTGCGTCCTGCCCTGCATATTTTTCAATTACTGAAATATGTCCGGCTACTTTTTGGCCCGATTTGATCCCATTCTGCTCTTCAGCATGCCTACGGAAAAAAGCAAGAGCATTGCTGCTCCTAAGATATGGCTTCATCGGTTTACCCCCGGTAATTGTTTTTAAACTCTTTTATTATAAAATTTTGCTTGTATAACAATATCACTGATCAAATCGATATGTATGATATCGATCTTTTGCTCAAATCACTGATGTTGTAATACTTTTTAGCATTTCAGGAATCGTTGGCAAAATCTGCGTTGGGTCAGTAAAATACCTTGCGTAGGTGGCTTCTTTTTTAAGAATATCGAAATAGTCGCTTTTTTTTCTATCGAAATTATAATATATTAGCTTGATCCCCGAATTGACAGCCTCTCGCATAGCAAGAAGTGTGTCTTCCATGGCCTCTGTTCCCCAGTAGTTAATCGAACTCGGTTTTCCATCGCTAAGCAGAAAGATAAAACGGGATTCAGCCGAACTTTTCTTGAGCAGTGATGTCAGATATCGTATGAAATCACCGTCACGATTACCTTCAGATGATTTGAAACTTGATATTGCTTCGAATGATTCAGCGCGATATATGTTTGTTGAAGTTAGTGAGTTAAAAGCGTATGCTCGTACGTCAGGCGTTAAAAACCTCAATGCACGGCCCAGTATTATCGCGAAAGCCTTTTCTATGTCCAGAATTGTTGCACCATCGTTATTTATCCTTGCCATGGTTGACCCGCTGGCATCGAGTCCAATTAATACTTCAACTGGAATCCTGCTTTCATCAGAGGGTGTTTCAAAAAAATCGGGCGCATTGAAACAATGCTTGTGATCACTTAATAATTCTACGAGTCGTTCATTATCTATTTCATCTCCTTCGGAAGTTATCTCATACCCGTCATCAATTAAAGGAATAAGACGTGATAGCTCTACATATACGCGCTTGACAATCGGTTCCCACTGGTGAAATAATTTGAGGTAGGCCAAGTTAATGTTTTTAACACTAAACACCTTTAATTCTGATAGCTTTGTTTGAGATATTAAACCGACCTTGATTCGTTTTATCTTACTTTTTTCTAGTATATCATATGGGCTGTTCCTCTCCTCTTCCTGCAATAAATCAGATTTTCGAATATTCGACTGACGCCATGCAAGGATCGCACATTCATCATCCTTTGGCCTGAATTCAATCTGTTCACCGGCTATAATGTCATCCAGTTGTGTTCTGGTAGATTTGTCAATAGTCCCGTGAATTTCATAATCAGGAATGCAATATCCTGATGAATTTTCTGATTTATTTTCGTTGCCGCCATTCATTACTTCGGAAGCAGGCAATTTTCTGAGGCCATGACGATCGAGAAAAGATTCGATATCGCGGTTGCAGAGTTGGTAAAGTTCGTCCAGTTGTTCGCGCGTGAGGGGTTCTGAATTATTGCCCGGGCTGCCATTTATCACTTCTGGAGGCGGCAGCATTATGGTCTCGCACATTCCGTTTATTGCATTATCCGGCCAGTGTTTCATGATATCATAAAATTTCTCAGCCAGTACTATTGCAGAAAGCGGATTGGCGACTTCAAGCTTTAATAAGCAGTTAATTCCGTATGTCGCGAGTTCATGAAGATCATTAAACTCCCCTGAATAGTAATCAATATCAAGAAATTCATTGGCTTCGGGGAAATAATCCACATTTTGAGAGATATTATTGTAACTGTTTGCCATGTGCATGATATATAATAGAAAATAGGCTCCTGGAGAAATATTGCTGCCGCCCATTTTCTCCATATAGCTACGATTGACCATTGAAAAAAGCTCCCTTGCCTGTGGATGTATATTTAATCTGGTGATAGACGATTCAATACGGTAATCTTCAAAAACGTTATGGATCAAACGAAAAAGATCAGGCCTCTCCAGGCTGTTAACAAAATCCCTGATGTTGAAGTGATATGAACCGCACAGTATATGGCCTGCTTCATGAAGACTTAATGCTATGTATGTTGACAGGTTCCTGTTTGATTCGATTGGCATGAAAGGATCATTGAAAAGTTTAACATACGACGGAAGATAAATAGCCTTGCCATTCGTGAATGCCCTTTGGTCGCCTGACTCGCGGACACTGATCATTCCGATTATTGGGCTAATTGTTTCAACGCAATAAGGGAGAGCCTCGGCGAATACAACCTTGTACCAGTCGTCAGGGCTAACTGCTTTCTTTATAAAGCGTGGGCAATTTAGCCATATTGAAAGAAGATTCCGATGGTAGTGTTTTAAGTCTTCATCTCTGATAGATTCCATGGCGCATAAAATCTCATCCTCTAAACCTGCCATTTCAGCGATTGACCTGATATCATTTATATTCCCGACAAAGCCCGGTAATTTATCATTCACCGATTTCCAGAATGAATCCCGGATGTTTGTGATAATTCTCCTGAAAAGCATATCAGGTGGGATTTCGTAATTGGACTGTATCTTATCAATGACAAGACAAAATAATTTATGTCCTTTATTGCAAAATTCAGGTAATCTGCAAGTTCCTGTACCCGATTCCCGTCTTAGCGAATCGTATATGTGCTCATGAAAAAGATAATTATTTATAACATTTTCAATACGACGGGATCGCCCATTTTGTAATAACCAGTCAAAAAATATGGCCCGCCTTGCAAGAGATTGTTTATCAATCTTGGTTCGTAATATTGCTTTTATCAGGCCATTACGGTACTTCCCTTCTGATATATTCAAGGCCTGTATGATATTATGCATTAATATTTTAACAGCATCTATTTCGTTCATGTAGTTTTTGCAGAGAGCCTGGAATTCCTGCGAAATAACGATAGATATGGCCTCCATCGAAGTTGAAGGATCGGCTTCAAGAACAATATTCCATATATATCTCTTATAGGCGTTCCGATCATGCCCGTACATGGTTATGAATTTCCCAATAGTACTGGTATCGCTGTCTCCGGCATTTAAAAAAACGCGCCATAAATCGGCAAGACGTCTAAATTTTGAATTTATTGCAGATGGTGAATTTAATCGGGAAGGGCAATAGTGTTCTTGATAGATATGCAGCATATTAAAGAACCGGTCAGGGTGCTGCTGCCTTGAAAATACATAAGTTAGTGATGAGAGAAAAATATCCCTGGTCCCGATAATTTCGCTCATGAGGACAAGATTGCGGGTCGAGTCATCCGAGAGTATCTCGGCGCATTGTCGGGCGTATACCGCTGATCCTTTTACCTTCATGATATACAATATCATGTCTATTATTGATGTTCGTGCGTCCGGATAGCTTTCGTAATTTTCCAGTAAATGTGCGTATTCGTTCGAAAACAACAGGCCTTTCAATTCTTTCGTATTAGTGTGCGATCGTATGAAATAGTTTACTACTCCTTCCATGAGTCGTTTAATGTTCTGTTGTCCGTTAGGGGGCCTGAAATAGGTTGAAAGCAGATATTGGAATTTTTGAGATGTTATCAGGCAACCAGCCAAGACAATAGCCCTGGGATCGCGTCCGATCCTTAAACATTCAAAAATAACCTCAAAAATGATATGTAGGCGACTCGGTGGTGTTTTTATAGTTTTCATTATAAAATCGTTGAAGCCTGGTGTCGCGACAAATGATTCAAGATACATGATGGTTTTTGAATTTTCAAAATAGTATTCAACTGCATTTAAAAATATCTGGTGGTGCCTTGATCTGCTTCCGAACAGCGCGTCAATGGCGATCCGTGATGATTTTGATATCAAGATGGATGTTTTAGAAAATATCATTATTTATTTCCTCTTGTTGCGGCTGTATTTGCCTGATCCGTTTCTGCAGTGGTATTATAACGGGTTTGCTCTCCGAGCAAATTTAAACAACGTGCGATTGCGGTCACCAGATCATGAACTGTCAAACTTGTGAGTTTGCGACCTCTGAACTGGCCGTAGCATATCTGGTCTATTACCAGTCGCGTTGAGTAGGCTTGAGCAATAACGGCATTGCATCCCCGGCGAAGTAGTTCATTATAATGTGACAATGCTGCGCTTTCAATGCGGGTTGAGCTTTCATGAACTGAAAGTAGTTCAAGATCCTCGTTATCTAAGATGTTTTTCATGCCATTTTCATTCAGAATTGGCGATTTTCCTGTGGTTGCGAGGTTGTAAATGATTTCGGTAAAGCGTGAGATTAAACGTGCGAATGCGTTTGAGGAATAGTTCTTAGCGACAGGGAGTGAAGCATTTGTAATACTCTTACCTACGCATACTCGGTATATATAGCGTGGCTTTCCATTCCACAGTTCGCCGGTGAAGTAGTTGCGCCATATAAACTTTCCCGATTCGATCTTACCAGAAAGAAATTCGAGTTGCGGTGTAATAGCGCGCCAGGATGCCGCAAGATTAAATTCTTGTGCGGTATCCGTATTTATATTATTTTTCCCCATGGCAATTCGAGATGAAACATATGCCTTAAAATCCGGATCCCATCGTCCATAATAAAAGTGAATAAATCTGTCTGCAACAGAATCCTCAAGATCTCTCGCTACTACATTTTCTGTTGGATTGTAAGAGATAACCGCCCAGAAACCAGGGGCCGCCGTTATCTGTGCGCCATCGTTACGGTCAACCGTACGTCTATCATCAAAGGCGCTGTTCAATCGCTTCTGTACATCAGATCTTAGCAGATTGAACTCGTCTCCGTAGAAAATTCCGCCGTCAAGCATGGCACTGCACAAAGGGCCGTTCACATGTTCGGTTATACTGACGCCATTTTTTTCCATAAGCACCGGATAAGAGATTATATGCGACTCCACGGTGCGGCTTGAACATGATTTAAGGTGAAGTGGTAGCCCCAGTATTTTAGCTATCTCATAAACACTCTTTGTCTTGCCTACCCCGGGAGGGCCTTCTAAGGCGACATGTAAGCCAAGGGAATGGGCCAGTATCAAGCGTTGGATTTCGTCAAGTCCTTCGGGTGTGATCTGGTTTGCAATGTAAAAATTAGTATTAGCTTTCACGCTTTTATTAATTTCTTTATTGTTAGTTGTCATATTCGTTATCATATACCTCCTGCTTATTGCCTCTTCCTTGATTAGAGAAACAATGTGTATCTCTATGATGATTCAGATAACTGCCATTGATAAGATGGCATCAGCTTTTAATACTCCTGGGGCTTCCTGTGTACTGCATATGCGCTTCTCCGCATTCTACTCTGCACACTTCAAGACTGCTCTCCGGGAAAACCCGGAGAGCTTACGGCTTCGATCAATCATTACTGAACAATTCATTGTCATATTATGCTTCACGCTGCTGAATCTGCTGCAAGTGCGCGGTTATAATGCCTTACCGACACTGCACCCCATACCGCGCACACCGGCCATAGTACGAAGGCGCCGATCCCCATAGTGAGAACGCCGATAATCAGTGACAACAGGCTCATGATTACGCCTCCTGCTATCGATGAGTAAAAAAGGCCGATCGGCCCGAAAAGCAGGCTCAGCAGAATCGAAATCCCCATGCTTTTAACGGGTTTAACCACTACATACTTTTGTTCCATGAAATCCTCCAGATGAATTATTTAACCCGGCGCAATGATATAATGCCGGGCATTGAAGAGCTGTTGATCATATATCATTTAACGAGTTGGCAGTAACTATAATTGTTATTGAACCGATGATAACGAGGACCGCGGAGTAACCGATGCATAAATATGTGAAAATATCCATGGAGAACAATATGGATATTAACATCAAAATGGACAGCACTATCGCCAGGCCGACAGCAGCCATCGGGCCCATGATCCCGGTTAACACCGCAGCGGGTATCGCATAGAATATGAAACCGATTGCTTTTGCAATCCCGTTGGGCCTTAATATGAGATGGGAGATGTAAACGCCGATCCATCCTGCCGAAAAAATCACCGCTGAAGTGAGCATCAGTCTAATCCACCCGAACCTGCCGGGGCTCTCCACCATAAAATTGAAAAACTTGTAGCCCAGGTATACGTTGGTGAGTGATGCGAGGATGCCTGTTAAAACCATCAATGGAATGTTTAAACGTTTAGGTTTTGCCTCAACGACTTCCTGTTGTACTCCTTGATGAAGAGGTCTGTCAGGATAAATTTTTAAGTGTACCCCGTCTTCGGCGGCCGTCAGCTCCTGGTCGAACCGTTCAGCTGTCAGGGTTTCGTTGCTTTTATCGAAATGTATATGGAAGAACCGATTTTCATTATAACCCGAAAGGGCATTCTCCTCCCCTTTGTCATGCTGCTGGTCGCGTATCTGTCCAAAAGTCGGAAAAGATATACGTAAAATCGATGAAAAGTCGCATAACGAGTTGTTTTTCAGTGAGATAAACAGCGTCTTTTTAAACTCGCAGCAGCTGATATTGTCGATCGAAACATCATCGAGATATTCGAAAACGTTATGCTCCATGTAAACCATCAAATTCCATGGTCGTGGGGGAAGCACGGGGACACAAGACATCCTGTTATGATTGAGATTGATGAAATTCAGTGATGTGTATTTTGCCACTGATTCGATACATTCAATTGAATTATTGCTTGCATCAAGTCTGGTCAGTCGAGGGGGCAACTCCGGAAGGAATTCGTATCCGTTGTTGCATATATCAAGCTCGACAATATGGTCAAATCCACTGAAAGACTTGAAGCCTCCGAGAAGGTTCCCTTTCACTGACAGACTACCGACGCTTTCAGGCAATTGATCTATGCTGGTTAATCTGTTGTTATTCAGGCAAAGCACTCTGACTGACTTAAATCTTTTAATACCTTCGAGGCTTTCAAGGAGATTTCCAGAAAGGTCCAGTGTTATCACTTCTTCCAGTTCATTGTCGCTGTACAGCGATATGATCTGGTTAAGGGACTTTATTCTCCGCCCCTTGAGCACAAGACGTCCCCCGGTGATCTTCGGCTTGTCTGGAATCGCTGCCGTGCAATCTCCGTCTTCCGTTTCGACAGGAAGGCTGACGGTGCTTCCGCAGTATTCGCACTTGCCTGACCCACCGTTGATCACCACTCCGGCCCCGCAAGATTGACACGTGAAAGCCGCCGTTTTACTCATCCGATACCTCCGTCTGGCTGCTGTTTCCGGTACGTTGACGCGAAAGCCCGAGAAGGAGCCATACAACGGCGAACATGGCAGTCATGACAATCTGCACGGTAAGGTGCGCCCTGTTGACCGCGTCGCCGTCCCCGGCTATAGAAAATACCGCCAGCGCGAGCGCGGATGAAGCCGAGAACAGGAAGGTCACCAGCCCCATGCCCGCAACCATTCGTACCGTGGCGCCGCTTCTTGCCGTTCCGGCGGAGTTGACCCGCCAGTACCATGCGACATACGACCAGAAAACCAGAACGATAAATTCCGCCCACAGCAGCTTGACCATGAAATACTGCGACCGGTATTCTACGGGAACGACAACATGCGCGACGCCGGCAACGGCAAGGCCCGTCGCCAGTGCACATAAAATGATGATCGATGCGTGTTTCATTGCATTACACCTCCCTTAAAAGATCTTTGCGCTTTTCCAGGTATTCTTCCTCGGTGATGAGTTTCTCCCTGAACATCTCTTCAGCTTCGGCAAGCCGTTCCTTATAGCTGCGCTTATGTTCAGGCGAAGCGCCGAATGTCTTTTGGACCAGGTTTGCCGCTCCCAGGAGGCCTATGCATGCGCTCATGGCCTGGGAAACGATCCCGTCAGCGCCGGAGGTGGCCGCTTTTTCCAATATATTCAGCGACCTGATTTTCTCGTAATTCTCGTTTAACCTGGCATTGCTGTACTGTTTCGCCTCCATGCCGCGCATCAGCACGTCCTGTATCCTTTTCAGGTCCTCCTCGAGTATGGATATAGCCCCAATGGTGAAGTTCGTAATCTCCATACCATAGCTTTTAAAAACCAGGGCGATCTTCTTGCGCGCGGCATCTGCGAGGCCCTCGATCTGCGTCGCCATATGCAGGAGCGATATTTTACGCTCGATGATAAATTCGCCGAGCTCCCGGGTGAACGCCTGCATTATTTCGCCGATGAACCACTGGTTCACCCCGGCCGAATCCGCCGACGGCGAGGCCCCGAGAAGCGATACCAGGAAGGTCCGCGAATCTGTCACTCTGAACCCCCATTGCCCATATGATCCTACCCTGAGCGGCACGTCATGCACCGGGTCAGTGAGCTGTATCGGCGTCTTTGTTCCCCATTTCATGTCGCGGTGATCGTTCCGGCTGACAAACCATACCTCTACGCTGAATGGAGTCTCCCCGCCGAAAGGCGCGTTGACTATTTTTCCGAGAAACGGTATGTTCGATGAGTCGATCGTGTACGTCCCCGGCGTAAACACCCTGGTCACCTGCCCATCCCTGTACAGCAGGGCCTCCTGGCTCTGGTTTACAATGAGCTGGCTACCGAGCCTTATGTTGTCCCCCGGGAACTTCCACGCGATCTGGCTCCCGCTTTTCGGTTCATACTTGATCCTGTCTACAATTGCCATATCCCCTCCTCTCAGTGGCGTGTCCTTTTGTCATTCTTCGATGCAAGATGGTAAAAAATCGATTCGTACTCATCCCCCTCTTCCATGCTCTCGTTAGAATAGTCCACGACGGTGCACCTGGGGCGCTGCCCTAGGAGTTCCGTATACACGATGACCGGTTTCGCCCCGTGCGGCCCTTTCATGGACATTGTATCGATGATCACCATCTGGCTCGGCGTGGGAAATTTCTGGTTTGCGATCTCCCCGCACACCAATTTCATCGTGCGCCTTTCAAACTTGAGAAACTGATAAATTCCCCTGCTCGCCGTTTCGATGACCGAGTAGTCCATGCGGTCGTTAAGGACCGTGCTGACGATCTCGTCGTGGGACTTTAATTTATTCAAAAAAACCATGAATCACCTCCACGTTATCGGTCTTCGTTGAATACGCCGGTTCCCCATACGGGGAACGCATATTCTTCCCGTACGAACAATGCTGCCTGACGCCGCACCGGTCGCAAAGCGGTTTCGAGCCGCAGATCCCCGAAAGATCATCTGAACAGAAGATCTTCAGGATCTTTCTTATGTACCCCGGCAATAAATTATGGGCCAGGGACCACTGCTCGATAACATCGTCCGCCTCTTCTTTCGAGGGGACGTGCTCGAACACACCCAGGTAATCAGGGCCGAAAAGGCGCTGCAGGTCGGCCTCGTCTCGCGTGCCCGAGAGCGGTACAGGCTTTTCGATGGTGCCGCCGGTGATGTATTCCAGGGCATACTGCGAAAAAATCCCGTCGACATACCCCGGGTTCTGCGAAACGGAACGCCCGTACTTCCGCCCGGACAGCAGGGCCAGCACGATAGCGCGGGCATGCTCGTCCAGGGCGGTTTTTTCACCGTTCGGGGCCTGTTCCAGGGCAGAGACCCACCGGGCCAGCTTCTCTTCTCCGTAAACACCGGTTATGGTTTCACGAATGTTTTCAAGCATCGGGACCTCCCTTTTCATTAATATTGATTTTAAAGATCAAAAAACGACAGGCATGCGATGGCCACGTACATGACCGCCGGCATGCCTGTCGTTTAAATTAAAAATACTGTCCGGTAACCAGGATAGATACCCGGTCACCTACCATGTTGTAAAAAAATAAATCCCGCCGCACCTGGACTGAAGTCACAGTCCAGGCAGTGGTATGTTTGAAAATAACCCGAATTGCCGCAGCAACATAGGCTATGAATGTCCATGTTGCAGAAATTTATTGCGGTTTTGCTTCAATCACCTTTTTATTAATGATTTCAGTTATCTTTTCCAGGTCGTTCTTTGAAATGTTCTTCTGCTCGAGAACGCTTTCCGAGAACTTTATCCATACCGGCAATGACCCGCTGCTTTCCACTAAAAGCACGATCCTCTTGGAATATATGAATCCCGCGATGCAAAGTCCTGTCGCGATGGCCAGAAGCGGGAAAAGTACAACCGAAACTGATTCTTCGTATACCACATAGCTGTATATGCCATGATAAATATAATAGCAAAGCGACAGGCCCGTGACAAGTAAGGCGTTGATCCAGATGATGTTCCTTGACATGCCAACCGCGGTGCCCGCTACCTGATGATAGGGTGTGAACTCCCTGACCTGCGAAATAGGGGTCTGGAAATGGTAATAGTAGCCGTTTTGATCGGCATAAACGAGAAATATGGTCTCGAGGCTGAGCTTGTTGAACATCATGCTGAGCAGTCCCTTTACCCTGCCCCTGATCTCAAAAAGCCTTTCTCCCCCAATGTTATTGATTTTGAAATCGGTTATAATGACTGACGGGCCGTTGAAATTAAACCTGTTCCAACCTTTTACCATTCTGATGAGAATAATGCCTATTACTATCAGAATAATTGCAATCGGGGAAGACAACAATCGTAATAAATCACCCATTAAACACCTTCCTTTGTTAAAATTTATTGAATTTTAAAAATACAACATAAAAGTTATATGACATAGACATCGAAAGGGGATGTTGAAGATTTTTTATTAAAAATTTGAAATGCCGGGGCTTTTTTTAATGTCCCGGCATTTGATTTGTTATATAAAGTTACTCCTTTCATCTCAATTACGCAATTTTGCATATTTTTTATCTATGTCTGGGCATAATTGTGAAGAATTGAAGAAAGCGGCTATAGACCTCTCGTTTTTCTTAAAACCTTTAGATACATCACCTTTCGTTATTTCAAGGGTAAAAAATATTTTTCCGTAAAGATTGTCTTTATCCATTGTACCATACCAGATAATATAACGATTGTTGCTGTCCGCCTTGAACGAAAACTTAATAATGTTAGGATTGATAAAAGTAGGCTTTTGTATAACAATCGGATGCAGTCCTTCTTTTATAAGTTTTTTTATAAAAATGTCATTTACTTCCTGTGAACATTCTAAAAAAACTTGCTGTCTATCAAAATTTGGAAAAGATATATTTGCCGCATATATCAATACTGTAACAACCATGAACATTATAGTGATAATTTTCTTCATTTTTACCTTCCTGTTTTTCTATTGAATCTCCCCGTAGCAGAGCTACGGGGTATCTTGTGATAATAACGACAAAAGAGCGCCAGTATCATTGCACGAATATGGTCTCTTACTGAAAATTCCTCGCCGCGTGCCCTTCTTTCCACGGCCGCGACTTGGTTAAGCTCCTCGATCCACTGGTACAGCACATCCTTACCAAAAGCCACCACGATGCTTTCTCGAACCATTTCTACCATGTAAACCTCCAGGTTTCTTGTTGTTCGTTTAATCCCGAATATAACAAACTAATTCCGGGAAACTAACTAACACAAATGATTTCCCGCCCCAAAACTTACACTTCTGACCTGTTTGTTCAATATTTACCGTGTTTCAACATTCAAACACCTCCTCATTAATAGAAACAGGCATGCGATGGGCCATGAACATGCCCCGGCATGCCTGTCGTTAATTAAACAATACAAGAATATATGCTAGGTGAATACCCAGCCACATTCCATGTTGTAATAATTTTTTCCTAAAAGATCATCAATGCTGCGACTTCATTATTAAGCCGCAGCATCTTATTATGGTTAAAATACAACTATTGAGGTAGTAAAGATATCCCGTCAGCTGACATGTTGTGAAATATTATTAATTTTTTCCATTTTTTCATTCCCGCGTTCAATGACTAAGCGCAATTTTTATAAACTTCTAACGGAGTCAGAAATCCAAGAGTTTTTCTCGGCCGGTTGTTCAACCTTTTCTCAATTTGATAAATCTCCTGACTAGAAATCAATGAAAAATCTGTTTTCTTCGGGTAATATCTTCTTACAAGACCAATACCGTTTTCAACACCGCCTTTTTCCCAGCTATGATATGGATTACAAAAATAGGTTTTTACTTTCAGTTTTCTTGAAATCAATTCATGATCGGCGTTCTCAAGACCGTTATCAAAAGTAATTGAACGGCAAAACCTTTTGGGGAATTTCTCCAATATGCTGATAACAGCATCCCTCATATTTTTTGCATTCTTTCTTGGAATTTTACGTATAAACATAAGTTGAAGTTTTCGTTCTCTCACTACGACTAAAGCACTCTTACTTTGTCGTGAAACGATTGTATCCGCTTCCCAGTGACCATATTCCAATCGTTCATTGATTTTCTTGGGCCTTTCATTGATCATCGTTCGATTGGCTATTTTAACGATCCTTTTCCCCGGTTTTATTGATCTTTTATGACGTTTCCGCTTTCCTCGGACAAGATATTCAGTCAAATCAGGTCGTTCATTATATATGAATAGATAAATAGATTCATAATTTGTCGTGTAACCAGGTTTTTCTATACGAATTCGCCCGGCAATTTGTTCCGGCGTGTGATCAAATGAAAGTTTCTCGATCACATAATTTCTGATTGTATCGTTCTTCAATCGCATTTTTTTATGAGAAAGTCGTTTTCTTTCATCTGCCTTTAATTGGGCTCTGTTTGCCCGATATCGAGTTTCACGAATCGAAGAACCATTTCTTTTAATTTCTCTGGACAAACTCGATGGGTGTCTACCAAGTCTGGCAGCTATTTCCACCTGACGAAAGCCTTGTCCTAGCATATATGCAATTTCATCTCGTTCATGATTCTGCAAATGTTTGTAGACTTTTATCCGGGTATTCTTTACTTTCTTCATAAAGAGGCTTTCTCCTTCTGGTTTGGTTGTGGTGACTCAACCTTAGGAGATTGCCCTCTTTTCTAAACTACTATTTTCTTAAAAATTGCACTTCTCGATTGAAGTGGTGATTTACTTTCGAATTAATAATATTTGTTATTCTATCAAGATCAGACATCTTGATGTTTTTTCTTTCAAGAATGCTTTCTGAAAACTTAATCCATACCGGCAAGGACCCGCTGCTTTCAACAAGCAGTACAATCCGCTTTGAATATATGAAACCAGCAATGCATGATGCCACGGCAACGATAAAGAGGAAAATAATGAATATGGGGAAAGCAACCGAAACTTCCTCCTCCAAAAACCCTGATGAAGTCGCCGCTTTTTTTATTAAATAATACAGGTAATATAAAAATGACAATACAATTATGATTCCGATTTTTAACCAGAACGTGTTCCGTGAAAAACCAACCGCTGTCCCTGCAATTTGATGATACGGGGTAAATTCCTTGAGTTTCGAAATTGGCGTCATGAAATCATAATAATACCCTTCACCATCAGCATAGACACGGTACTCTGTTTCAAGCTTTAATTTGTCAAAGATAAAACTGAGCAGGCCGCTCACGCGTCCCTTTATCTCAAAAAGTATTTCGCCTGCATCACCATTAATACTGAAGTCTGTGATACTGACAGATGGCCCATTGAAATTAAATCTATCCCATCCTTTTGCTACTCTTATAAGAATAAAACCCGCAAAGATAAGAATAAACGCGACAGGGGTGAATAATACATACAGCGCATCAAACATTGTTGTTTACCCTTCCTTATATCTATTAATATTTTAAAGCTATCAGATAATAAAAGGTACTATATATAGATACCCATCGAAGGTCTATGAAATTAGCAGGTATTTCCAGGGTCTATTGTTCCTTTTCCTTTTAGCTACCTTTAATATTACATTTGGATTATATTGCCCAGATTCTGCATCTTCTGGGTCACAATAATCAGCGAAAGAACCATAATCACTTGCATTCAAACCAAGATCAGCAGGCGTAAATGGGTCGTTGTAGGGGTCAATACCCCTACAACGAGCTGCATTAATAATATCTTCTCTTAATGGCATATGAACCTCATTAGTTATTTATTTGAAAAAAATTCATTTCAGAATGATTCATATTTTCACATAGATTATCCCAACTATTATTCAAAAGATATACCAAAGGAATTTACATGAAATTGACTATATTAGTTTTATTGTGGAGTTATACAAATTATTTTAACAATCCTATTTCTTAACGGGCCTGGATCAATAGCTACATATGACAATGTATTATTACTCCATCTTTGAAAGCTATTATTGTCCATTTCAAAATACCCTTCGCTAAAACTTCCTTGTACTGATTCGTTACCGAAATGAACATTATAAGTTCTTCCAGGTTCAAATAGATTTTGATATGGTTCATATATTTTTAATCTGTTATACCCTGTACCTGAAGAAGAAATACTTCCCATAAATTCATTTGATTTTTTCATTCTGTTTCTCCTAGTAGATACTTTTCTATTATTTAATTGAGTTGCATTATGTGTAGAATATTTGTTATAAAAACAATTATCTCTAAGTTTATCTGAGCATCGATCGCATTGTGGTTTTGACTCACAAATCTCACAATAGTCCTTAGCACAATAAAGCCATAGAACATTATCAATTTCTGTATTAAGTATTTTTAAATTTGATGCTGTATCCGATATTATTTCGATTGCACTAAATAATTCACATTTTGTATATTCTTCGTTGCTATTTTTAGTCCTCCATGCTCCTTGATTCAACCTGTCTTTACTTAAAATACGCATTATATGTCTATCAGGCTTTGCAATATCAAAACCAATATTCTTCATATACTCAGCTGCTAAAGGTATTCCTAGCCCCCGAATTTTCATTAGCCTATTTATTAGGTTTAGTTTATCATTGATAGTTCCATCAGCATATAATTTATTATACTCATTAAACAGTTCGGTACCATCTGATTTGTAGTTGTTAATTGTTTTGCAAAAACCAAATATAAAATCAAGCTTTTTGTTAATATACTGTTTTATACCAGCATTAACCAATTGCTCTGATACTTCGAAAATCTCTTGTCTGGAATATCTAGCAAGCTCACTTATATCGACGTTAAAAAATAAACAATTCAGTAAATCGAGATTTTGTTTTATAGTCGACCATTTGGTAGGTGATGAAAATATTGAAAGTGCAAATCCTTTAAAACATTCCTGATTTGTAAATTTTTTATTTCCATTTATTCTTGCATTTACTTGTGCTATCTGACCCAGTTCAGTTAAATATTGCTCAAGTGAACTATCTCTTTGAGTGAATAGTGTATCGACTCCATCTTTTAATACAGGGTACAATTCATATAATTTCATTAAATCACCTTTTATTTAATGATTGATGCTGGTCAATATATTCCACTAACATCATTAATCATTTCTTTCATAATTTTTCTAACCTCATTCGACCCAAGTATCTCCACCTTCTTTCCATAGAAAAAAAGCTGTTTACATAACGAACGAGGATCGCGATTCTTGAAAGTAAACAATGATGAACCGTCATTTTGTTTTTCAATCTTTAGATTGAGGTTGCTCAATACATTAGCAACTGTTTCAACAATATCATCTTTGACTTTCAATTTTACCTCGTAAGTTTGCTCTCCCGTATAAGCGCCGAATACGTCTTTGAAATACTCTTCTGCTGAAGGTCCTTTCTCTTGAAAACTATCATCCTTTATTTTTAGATTTTTAATTCTATACACCGCAAAGTGTTTAACAATTCCGCGATTTTCATCCAACAGAATTATATAGAGCTCGTTTTCCCTGAAAACCAGGTGATACGGATGAATGGTATATTCTTTCGGCTCATCCGAGCCGCTTTTAAGGTACTCGACGATTACTTTCTGTTTCATGATCGATGCAAAGTACAGGCGGGCGAGCACCCACAGAAAAATGTCGGGCTGCTCTTTCATCATCACGTCTATGACCATGTCACGCGCCGAGTCGTGGACAACGTAGTTCAAATACAGGTGGGCAATCCATTTTATTTCATCAGGTGATAATTGTCGCGACAGCGGTTCTGCCAGTTTCCATTTTCGGGATCCCTGGGGTTTCTCAATATTTAATTTGTATTCTTCTATCAGGTGGCTATCGGCCATGCGTGTAATTGATTTTTGGTCAACGTCAATATCATCATTATTCGGGTACAAATGCAATGCTTCCTCGGTCATGTATTCTGAAAAATTTGTTGCGTTGACGTTCATTGGGTCATCGATGTTCTGCAAAAGCGCGAGCACATGAAGGGTCCTCCTGACGGTTTCGTAGTTGGCCTTGGGGTTTATCATGAGTATGTCCTTGTATTGGCGGGGTTTTCGCAGTATTATACTGCAAAAATCGTCATTGTCAATTAAATTTTTATCCTCAATACCCATGATACCATTTAAGTTATATGACATTTCTATGCAACATGTTGATATTCAGGCACGATCATGCCTGTTTTCACCCTTCAGGTCCTCAGTTGAAATAACCTGTTCAAGTGCGTACCTGGCCAGGAGATGGCATGAATCATTATAAATATAGCATGATTTCCGGTCGCGAATAACTCCAACGATGTCCTGAACGTATTTCCATAACCCGTTTATATATTCGTACTCGATTTTTGTTGTCATGCAGTTGTCGTTGATTTCCGCGCAAAGTCGTATCCTCTCGTCTGTGTCATGGGAATTCTCAAGAAGTTCTTCAGCCTGTTTTAATTTTTCTTTCCGCGATTCTTCCAGTATACGCGCCTCCATGAACCGCTCGAGATGCTTTTCAGTCTCGGTCCGTTGCCTTGCAAGTATTTTACCTGCTCGTTCTATCCGCACCAGTATGTCTTCAGCTGCTGATCTGCCGTATTTTGACAGTTGATTCCATGCTGCAAGGCCCTTTTCCCTTGACATTAAAGTAAACACCACCCCTGGGTACGGTTCCGTCATCGTTACTTTAATGATGAATCTTGAAAGTACTCGAACCACACCGGCGGCCATGGACCCATCCTTACAGCATTTGATGGGTATATCTTTGTCGTTGTTTGCGTTACCGGTGTATTTTACTTTTATATCCGTCATAAACGGCCTCCCATTATAATTTCAGTATTCATTGATTGGATCAATTCGCAAAGTCGGTGACGTATGAATATGATTGCATGTTCCAGTATAGTCGGCAGTATTTTCGGATTTTTCACGCAATGCCAATCAGTCAATATACATCCAGGAGGTGAATAAACATACCACATGACTGTCCATGATTATTATTAATGATCTTGACGCCGGCACATAAAATAGAAGTGGACAAAACGTATTTCTTCATTGATAAGCTAATTAAATACTCACATATGCGAAGGTAAACCAATGTCCCTGCCCCGCTACCTGACCAAATCCCGTTTCAAGCTCGCGTGCGAGTGCCCGGCAAAGCTGTATTACACCGGTAAAAAAAAGGAGTATAAGGATAATAAAATAGATGACCCCTTTCTTGAGGCCCTTGCCGAGGGAGGTTTCCAGGTGGGCGAGCTCGCCAAGCTCTACCATCCGGGCGGCGTCAATATCGATGAGCTTGATTTCGAAAAGTCTCTTGAGCAGACGAATAAACTGCTTGAGCGTGATAAAGTCATCATTTATGAGGCCGCGTTCCGGTTCGAGAACCTTTTCGTTCGAGCCGATGTCATCGTCAAGGACGGCAACAGCGTTGATCTCATCGAGGTCAAGGCAAAGTCATACGACGCTGAAAAAGACGCTGATTTTCTTGGTTCAAAGGGGTACATAGCAAGCGCCTGGTCCCCGTACCTGTATGATGTTGCCTTTCAGAAGTATGTTCTGACCCATGCGCGTCCTGATTTTCACGTACGTTCTTTCCTCATGCTTGCAAGCAAGAACTCATGCGCGAGCGTCGACGGCCTCAACCAGCGGTTCATGCTGGTCAAGGACAAAAGAGGCAGGACCGGTGTAAAACTGAACGGCCCCTGCGATCCAGACAGCCTGGGCGATACAATACTGGTGAAGGTATCGGCAGACCACGCGGCTGAAATGATCTATGAAGGCTCTGACACGAACAAACCTCCCGATATGTCCTTTATTGAAAGGGTCCGTTTATTTTCCGACATGTATGCCCGTGACGAAAAGATAGTTACCAAACCAGGCGCTTTCTGCAAGGATTGTGAATTTAACGCGACCAGTGATGATGAGGCCAAGGGATTTCTTTCAGGATTCAAGGAATGCTGGAAAGAAGCTTTCGGTCTCGATGATGCTGACTTTAACAAACCGATGATACTTGATATCTGGAATTTTCGCCGCAAAGATGATCTGCTTGAAAATGAGAAGCTGTTTATATCCGACGTTACTGAAAATGACATGAATATTACATCCTCAGATGGCCCCGGCCTGTCTTCATCAGAGCGCCAGTGGCTCCAGGTCGAGAAGATCCAGAAAAAAGACCCGTCTCCCTACCTCGACAGAGGTGGTCTTGAACGTGCCATGAAATCATGGAAATATCCCCTGCACTTTATTGATTTTGAAACCTCCATGGTCGCCATCCCCTTCAACAGCGGCCGCAGGCCCTACGAGGTTATCGCGTTTCAGTTTTCCCACCATACCGTTCAAGAAGATGGTACGATCGCTCACGCTGGTGAGTACATCAACCGCAGCCAGGGCATGTTTCCCAACTATGACTTTCTCCGTCATCTCAAGAAAGAGCTTGAAAACGACAATGGCACGATATTTCGCTATGCCGCCCATGAAAACACCGTGCTCAACCAGATACACGACCAGCTCGAGGCCGAGACAGCCGATCAGGTCCCTGACCGCGATGAGCTCATGGCATTCATAGAATCAATTACGACGAAAAAAAACGCTAGCAAGATCGTGTGGGACTCTCCCCGCACCATGATTGACATGCGCCAGCTGGTACTTGATTTTTACTATAGTCCCAATATGGGCGGTTCGAATTCCATCAAGAAGGTGCTTCCCGCGGTCCTCAACGAGAGCGATTACCTCAAGCAGAAGTATTCTTGTCCGATCTACGGTTCAGCAGACGGTATTCCAAGCCTCAATTATCGCGATAAAGTCTGGATCGAGTTTAATGGTAGCCAGGTCAAGGATCCCTACAAGACCCTTCCGCCCGTATTTGACGGCATTGACGATGAGCTCCTTGAACGCTTTGTGACCGACAAGAATATCGCCGACGGCGGTGCAGCCATGATGGCCTATGCCAGAATGCAGTTCAGTGAGATGAGTGAAGTTGAGAGAAAACAGATCGTCGCCGCTCTGCTCCGTTATTGCGAGCTTGATACGTTTGCCATGGTGATGATTTATGAACATTGGGTTAACGAGTGTAATGGAAAATAAAAGAACGAGCTATAAATAAAATCATTATTACAGGAGAAATCAATGTCAAATTATTATTGTTGTTATCGAGTCGATAGTGGTTCCAGTTCGGATAATCAATATGAAGAAATTAATGGTTCATCTCAAAGTAAAGTAAAAGAACTTGTACAAAAACGTTATCCGGGATGTAAAGTTACCTGGGTATATTCACCAACATCATCATCAAAACCGCCTTCATGGTTTAAAGGGTAGTAAAGTCTCATTTTATATAGCTCGTTCAAATTTTTTTATCAATAATTGAGGTGTATTAAATGATTGATTTTAAGAAAGCATATTATATTAAACTCGGTTCACATAGCAAATGGGCTTCAAACAGTCTAGAAAATAATTTAATTCGTATTGGCTGGTCAAATATTCCAATTAATTTAATTAAGAATAATGATTGGGATGAAATATATAAAATAAACAGGTTAACCTCAAAGGATGATGGTTCGGCAACCAGAGATTTTAATGCATTAAAAAGAATTATTACTGCTGATGAAAAAACAGTATTCATAACTTTTGAAAATTCGATGTTATACTGGTGTATTCCTTCATCTGAAGTTGATATTGAAGAAGATAAAATATCAAAGTTCAGGAGAGTTAAAGGTTCATGGAGTAGTAAGGATATCGATGGTAATTTGCTTTATATAAATAGAATATCTGGAAATATCACTAAAACTCAAAGATTTTCAGGTACATTATGCAAGATACATGATTTCAATACTTTACACAGATTGTTAAATCACCAAATAAGTGAAGATGCAATATTACTTAATACAGCAAAGATAAATCTTGAAAAAACAATTGAGGCCATAATTAAAAATTTACATTGGAAAGATTTTGAGCTCTTAATTGACCTTATGTTTCGTGAGACAGGTTGGCAGCGAATATCTGTTTTAGGAGAATCCATGAAATTTGTTGATCTTGAATTAATTGACCCTATTACCGAAGATTTATATCAGGTTCAAATTAAATCATCCAGCTCAAAAGATCAATTTATCGAATATGTAGACAAATTTGATAATGAAAATTTCCGGAGATTATATTATATCGTTCATACTATTAGCGATGACCTCAGTGATTCATCATTACTACAGGATAAAGATGTTGAGATATGGTCTATTTCAGAAATTGCAAAAAATGTAGTAAAATATGGATTGGTTGATTGGCTGATAGATAAAACTATGTGATTCGCAACAGCTCAGGGCTCATCTGTAATGCAGAGGTCACCTTCTTTGAGGTAATGTAAATATCTTTTGCAGATTTAGAGAATTAAAATTTCCTCGATCTGACGATTTAATAGTAACCACATAATTAAATACATATTGTTGCAGCCTACCCCTCCACATTCACCACGTACAATACATGCTTCGCCCTGGTGCAGCCCACGTATAAGAGCTCATCGGCCAGGTAGCGCGCGTCGCTGTCCTGCGCGCGACGGTGGACGATCAGTATGACCACATCAGACTCGAGGCCCTTGAACTTCTGGATGGTGCGGAACCGCACTCCCTTGCCACGCAAACCGGCGCTTTCGGTCATGGTATACTCCCCTGCTGCGGGTGTGCCGGAAAACACCGAATTGTCCATGCTTCGGTTCGACAGCACCACGATGCGGTCTCGAGATATGCCGTGCGTCACAATGAGCTCATCCAGAATATTGCCGACAGCGGAACGGGCCGCAGAATCGCTTTTCACGGTCTTCTCTATCGGCGTTATGCCCGGTATCTCAAACGGACGGGACGTGCCTCCCTTGCCGGTTGTGCTGACCGCGTAATCATGGATCGCGGCTGTGTTCCTGAGATTGTCTTTTAGACGAAATATGTGGTCCTCGAGACCGGCAGAACCGATAAGGCCCACAACCGGAAGTTCCTTATCGTTCGTAAAGATGGTCTGGTTGTCATCGTAAAAAATGTAGCAGGTGCGGTCTTCGTATTTGAGGAACAGGGACTGCAGGCAGTCGCACCAGTCCTTATGAAAATCCTGGGCTTCGTCTATTATGAGCGCGTCGAAATGGTTACGCTCGCAGAACGACGGCTCTTCAATGAAGATTGACATCAGTGCCATCGGCATGCGCTCCTCGTAGTATCCTCCAGACACCTTGATTTCGGGGAGCAAATGTTTCATTACCATTCGCACCGCGGCAGGCATGCCGGGCCCGTGCTCTTCAAGAATGGATGAGCATTGCGTCCCTGCCGGGATGGTGCTTAAAAAATGAAGGGCATTGTTGAGTTTATTGTCAATCGTCAGCTCTTTGCCCCTGGGTTCACCTGGATCATTATCCCCGCCCGCCTTGATCTGTTTCAACTGCCGGCTAATATCGTCAAGACAGGAAAAAAAGCAGTTCACGCATGCCTGGTCAACCAGGTGCCCCTTGAGGTATTCACGGATGATTCCCTGGGCGAACGCATGGAATGTTTTCACAGTCACCGGTTTAGTATCATTAAGCTTGCCGGCGACGAAGTCATTCACCTGCCTATTGTAACTCAGGAAAAGTATCGATTTGCCTTCGGCAGAAAGCCGTCGCGCCTTCTTCATCGCGATCCAGGTCTTGCCCGTGCCGGCCGCTCCCTGGAACCCGATGCGGTGCTTGTCGTCAAAGATGTCGAGCAGGTAGTCCTGCATTCGGTCAGTGATTCGAAGCTCCTCCTCCTGGCGCACGATGGCCCTGTTGAGCGACAGGGTCAGCGACATTGTCTTGCTGAAAAGCTGGATGAACTGTTTTGACTCGTTGGTGGAGAGGATTTTCGCTCCATGACGATTGTGCATTTCGGCGAACCGCGCATCGATCCATGCAGTGGCAGAACCCATCTTTTTCGCATCGAGCACGTCCTTTTCATCAAGGTCAAGTGTTCGGCTGGAATTGTCCCACACACAGTCGGGGAAGCATACTGCCCAGGAGAACGTTCCCGGCAGTGGCGTTTTGTATTTTTCTTCCCAAGTGCGCTTGATCGCGTACATGGCGTCCCGTGCCTGCTTTATCGGGTTATGGATGATAAATACGCCTTTATTGCCGGACGATGTCCACTGCTGTCCGTCATGCTTTATCCCCCCGCCCTTGACCTCGAGCGCGATAAAGCCCTTGAGCTCGTGGAAGATGATGAGGTCACACTCGCCGTCGCGGTTATCCTTCCAGGTAGCGGAGTGGAACACGTGGTACGAGTCGTCGAGGGCCTTCATGAGGTCAAAGACTTCCTTTTCCGCGTCGAAGCGGGAGTCGAGATGGTCGAGGGATGGGGGATAGAGGTGGGACATGGGGGTATTAACTCTCCTCACTGGCCGGATTTACTTTAATTCCTGCACTCCGAACAAACTGGCCAACCCATTGCCAACCTTATATTTACCGCCTAGCACAGGAAATATGAATATCTGTTTTATGCTATGTTAAAATATATTTACAAATAATTTCATCAAAGTGCTGCGAGTCAATTCCGCCATTAGGATTTTCCTCGGTAATAATCAACACCTTGTCCGCATCATCCTTTTGTTCGGTAAAAAAAACAAAACCATCATCCAGGTAGCCTTGTTTTTTCTTTTCCCATTTTTCTCGGTAGTCCTCGCGGGTCATCATACCCAGATGTTCCCAGTAAAATACTTTTCCAGTTCCAAGATGCTCTATCGTAAAGTCAGGCTTGATAGTCCTACCTGTCGATTCCAGCGTTAACTTGTTTTCATATGCATACCTGATCTCGTTTTTATATTTATTCAGACAATTTGCAATAATCACCTCACTTTTTGAGATCATCCGCTCTCCCCGTTCCGATACATTGATATAACGAGCATCATAACATTTTTTCTCAATCTGCTTAATTTCCGGTAGGAAGAATAAATCGGTAAACCGCTTAGCAGTAGCCGACGCTTCAGTGCCTGCAAATCTTATAAAATCTCTAAAATCACCTTGGTGTAGAATAATGATCTTCTCCTCCTGCCTTGTCAATGCAGTATATAATAGTTCTCTAGAAAGAATGGCTCCCTGAGAAGGGAGTACAAAGAAAACCTTATTAAAACCACTACCCTGTGATTTATGAACTGTTATGGCATAAGCGAGTTCAAAGGGATATTTACCATCTTCTCCGAGTTCATTTGGCCAGAAAGAATAACTGTATCCTGGTTGTGTTGAAAAAGTAATTTCTATTTTTGGTTCACCTTTTCCATTTGATTTTTGCCCTCTGAACTCGCCGGTTATGACCCCAATTTCACCATTGGCAAAATAGTTTAGGGCTTCGGATTTTTTTGATTGAGGTCTTATCCACTGATGATCACGCCATGTATTATTTTTTAAACTTATAACCTTATCGCCATAGACCATATTGTCAGCACCTTTAGGCTTGGCAATTCTCCTTTTCTGGTGTGTGATATTATGTGCAAGGTCAATAAAAGATTTTCTATATGTACTCTGAATGAATTTATTAATTTCTTTTACACCGTAACCATAGCCATTTACTGGAGATATTATCTGCCAGTTTTCAATTTCATTTTCGGAATAGTCATAGTTAAAATACTGATAATCTCCAATGTCTTTCGCACCCAATGTCCTATTAAAAGTTTTAATAACATCCGCCGGGTCTAGGTTAAGTTCTTCCTGAATTATATTTTCAAATTTCTTCCTGAAATCTTTGCTGTCATACCATTTTTCAAGCCGAATATGATTATTCTTTTCCAGGCTTCCGGCAATTTCCTGAAATAATTCAATCTCTTCTTTCTGCGGTTCATCGCCAAAACATCTGCTCAAGACAATATCCTTTCGTTCAATACCTATTTCTTTTTTCTGACGGCGAATCTGTCTCAGTTCAGCATAACCATGCCCGATTCTTATTTGTGGATTTTCAAAAACTTCAGGTTTAAGGAGATTTACAATGTCTACAAAAGGACGTCCTGTTCCTATTGGAGGCAACTGCCTGTAATCTCCCACCAGAATTATCCTGTCCATAGGTCCAAGTGCATCCAAAATCGCTCCCAGCTGTTCTTCTGTTAGCATAGAGGATTCATCAATAATTATGTTTCGTGCAGAAGAATCTTTTGCGCCATCTTCGTTAGTAAGATATACCCCATAATAACCGTCATATCTATTGGTTGGATAGAGATATTGCGCAACGGTCTTTGCATTGTGCCCCATTTTTACCCTTGCTTTACCGGTAGGAGCAAGTTTAATCAAACCGCCTTTAATAATTTCTGGGATCTCTTCAAACATTTCAAGCAAGGTTGTTTTGCCTGAGCCAGCAGGCCCTATCAGTACGGACACCCTGTAATTGCAGAGAATTTTTAATGATTCCGCCTTTTCTTTTCTGGCAAGAATTTCAAATTCGTCTATAGCTACCGGTGCAGTCCCCTTTTGATGTTTCTTGAAATAATTCGTGACAATCTCATCCCAATTATAATTTATATTGTATGTCTTTTTTTGATTTAATTGTTTATTGATACGCTGAGTAATTAACCGTTTGATCTCTAACAATCGTTGCAACTTCAGAAAGGTCAATGATTGATGTTTTAACAGTTCAATCTCCACTTGAAAAAATGCTTCTTCTGCTTGCGATTGAAGGATATCTTCATTGATAGGGAAATCCTCTGCTGATTCTTTCAGGCTTATCCTGTTCAAAACATCTTGAAACGGTAAAATGGAATGCCCATCATCTGCCGCCTCTTCAAGAACCATAACCGCGAAGGCTCTAACTCTACGCTCATCAAGAAAGTCTGACATCTTGCTTGCCGGATCAAGTGGGAAAGCCTCACGAATTTTTAACGGTGGAAAAACGGCTTTGTCAATTTGATTAAAAGTGATTAAACCCTTATATAAAATGCGCAACTTCTCATAAATAAGATAGGGATTTTTTATAATGTCATCCATCAATCCGATTAAATCTGCATGCTCATCAATGATTATTTCTGCTTGTTCATTACTGAGTTGTATTCTGCTGAGCAATTGATAAAACATTTTCTTATCATTGGGTACGCTTTTCCAAATACGAACCATAGTTGCATTAAAAAGTTTCTTTCCCCTTTCACCAAACATTTTTTCCGGTTTAGAAATGCTTTCTTGTAGCACTTCCCAAGGGTTGGTCTTAAGAAGGTCTTCATCTTTAATTCTGATATGTTTTTCAATTTCCCAAGCGATGGTATTCCCTTCTGTGATTTTTATTGCGCTAAGTACTGGGCCCATACCGGGGAAAGCACCGCGCATATCCCAAATACGGCTTATTTCGTTATCTATCCATTCCAACTCTTTTTTGTATGAAGTCCCCAGAGTCGTTTCAGACTTCCGAAGAGACTCCGCCATTCGCCAGAGTGAATCAATAGCGGTATCATGCTCCACCAATTCGGAAGCATAGGAATACTGCACAAAATCCGGTGCAATAACGGCATATTCTCGCAGATCAAATTCAGCTGTTTTGGATTTTTCAATCAGTTCATGATAAGGTAGAAGAAATCCATCCTGATTATTTTTAGTTAGTGTATGTTCAACACATCGGTCCCATGGATAGCTTTTGTAACCTTGATAACCTTTGGGGAAATCATAATACTGAATATCACCAATTTTACGGACTTTTGCAACTCCAATAATAATGCGTTCATTTGGTTCTGAAAGTGGAGTGTGCTTTGCGTAAAAGAAAATCAATGATTCATACTCCTTCAGACATCCAAAAAATGAATCCAATAAAACTCTTTGATTTTGCGGATGCTGAACCCAGGTATTGCCTTCAAAACCAAGTTTCTTGTCAATTTCCTCTTCTAATTCCGCCTGGTAATCCAATCCGTAGATTTCCGCTTTATCTGATGTATGACCCTCTTTTGAATTGGCTTTCATCATCCACAAAAAAGGGACTGCATTAAAAGAATAAGGTTTATGAAGATACTTACCAGGTAAATATTCTTTATAAAGCGGGTTGATATCTTTCCAGGCATGTTCCAGAGGCCGGGTGTATTCACAAGGAGAAAGGAAAGTTCCCTTTTCTGCGATACAGGGTGGAAAATTATCTTCAGTAATATTTTCGCCGTCTGGCTCCTTTTCCGGATTTTTACCATCATCGATTCTGGGTAGAATTCGGCAAAATGAGTTATCCAGAACATTACAACAGTAAGTCCCGTTCCATCTATTGTCATGCCAGGGAACACGAGCGGATAGGTGTTTTACTGGTAATGTCATATGAGCTCCTTAAAAATAAATATTCAATTTTTTAATAAAGATTTTATATATTTCATGTCTCATGAAAATATCCACAATCTATTACTTTTCAATTCCGAGATGAGTGCATATCGCATCTGTTGGATCCTCTCCCCCCAACACCATTACAACCAATTTCTCAAACCCTTGTAAACGATAGGCAACTTTCTCATCAATATCACGTATTATTTCTTGTTGAATTTCATCGGATAACTCTTTGTTTTTTATTAAAAATACACACTTGCTGGGTGCCTTCTCAAGTTTTAGATCACCCATTGTAAACAATTCATATATCTTATTTATAATTCCTTTTACATCAATTCGTGTTCTTGAAGCTATATTAAGGACAGAACCAATTTTTGAAGTTTTCATGAATGCATCAAATTCTTTTAGAGGCTTGACTGGTTTGAAACCTTTAATCGAGCGTATCCCTTTCGCGACAACATCAATTAAACCATACTTCCGAAAATACAGAAAGGATATCTTTTCATTATCCGCCAGGTCTTCCCAAGCGTTGATGGTATCGATTTTACTTTCTCTGGCGTGAATAAATCTCTTCGTAAAAGTTTCAGCCAATTCTTGAGTCGTTGGCATGCTTGTTCGTATCAAGTCACGCCTTACCTTGATATTCGTTTCAGTGAAAAGGAGATATGAATATGAAGGCTTGCCGTCTCTTCCGGACCGGCCTATTTCCTGGTAAAATTGTTCTATCGATTCCGGCAGAAGATAATGGATGACAACCCGGATATCATCGATATCGATACCCATGCCGAACGCACCGGTGGCGAACATAACTTTAACATCGCCCCTTTCAAAGCGCTCAAGCGCCTCCACCTTCTGGTTTTCTGATAGATCCGCATCGAAATAGAGACATTTGAAACCTTTATTGTAAAATTCCTCAGCCATGGACTCCGTTCCGTACTGACCCTTTTTACGATGAACATAGACTATTGTTTTATCAGCTTTGTGCTTGGAAAGCAAGGTTTCAAGATAGGATTTCTTGTCCTCTTCATTCTTGAAATCTCTCGCCACGGTTATTGCAATGTTGTCGCGAAGGAGAAAAGGGCTTTTCATTATCCCATCTGCGGGGATGTGAAAGTCAGCAGAAATCTCACCCTGGTCTTTCTTGTTCAATGTCGCTGTAAGACACAGGACTGTAGGCCATGACTCTTGGGTAAACACATCATCAAGGAAACGAGGAATCATCTTATAAGAAGGACGGAAGGTATGCCCCCATTGGGATATACAATGGGCCTCGTCAACGACAACCAGGCCAATTCTATTCCGCATTCTATTAAGTATAAATTCAAAATAACCCTCGAATTCGAGCCGCTCCGGTGATATGAAAATGAAATCAGGTGGATCGCCCTCTCCATGCTTCTTTAGCATGGCATAGAGCTCTTTTCCACCTATTCCTCCGGGAAAATACAAGGTTTTGACGCCTCGATCGATAAGGCGCTCATTCTGCTGGGACATGAGAGCTATAAGCGGCGATATTACCAGTGTCGTTTTACCAATGCAGAGACCGGCGACCTGGTAAATGAGCGATTTACCCCCGCCCGTGGGCATGAGGCAGAGGGTATTTCCACCTTCGAGAAGGCGTCGTATCGCTGCTTCCTGTAGATCACGCAATCCGCAACCGGCAATGTCGCTAAAATACCTTTTCAGTATATCATCAATACCAGAAGCGCTTGTTCGGGTCTTCATCAGCACCCACCATGGTCCTTATTTCTTCAGTATGTCTCCTGCATACATCCCAACAAAACGAATTGAGATACACATAACGGTAAGCATCATCGAGAGTAAAATTATGTTTTGCGCACTCGGTTTTTAGCAGGCGATACAATCGCAGGGCATACCATGTGTAGAGCCTATAGGGATAAAAATAGTTGTGTTTCATCTTGAAATGCATATCTCCATCCCAATGACTGTCGTCAATCATGAGAAATTCCGATGACTTGCTCGGCATTCCAATTTCATATTTATCAGAAAGGAAATATAGAGCATATATCCCACCGCTCAGGTGTAAGGGGAAATACTGCGGGTAAAAGTGATACATTATAATAGACATGATACCGTAACCAACAACACCGACAAGACCATAGTCCGGTTCAGTATCGTCCTTAATACCATCTAAACAGTCGAAATTTAATTTCGCATAATCGTCATTTTCCCCATACTGTTTTTTCTTCATAGACTTGGCATAGGCATGTGAGAAATTCACAATATTTGCCATTACTTCATAGAGTTCGTCATCATTGGAATACTTATACGCTTCCTTCCACTTCTTCAATTCCTCATCTTTGCTGTTCCAGAGGCCACGTATAACGGGGCATTCATTCTTCAGATCCGATCTAAAAAGCTTTGTATCCGATGCATATTCTTCGATATTAGCTTTGGAAAATAAATTCTTGTAGGTTTTTTGGGTCTTCTCAAAATTCTCAATTTCCGAAGACATTTCAACATCAAGATATTGACCGATGTTGACAGAAGGACTAACATTTGAGAATTTTTTCTTCAATCTGTCTATCTCCGAGACGGGTGATTGACAAGCGTCTTTAATGATCATATTGAAATATTCATGGAATTTTTCTTCAATGATCTTCCATACCTTACTTCTGTGTTCAGGTTCAAAGATAATAGAAAATTCCTTTTCTCTTATCTTATCTTTTGATGAGAGAAACATAATTACCTCCAATACACTAAAAAGACACACACTAGGCAGTCAAAGATGCACGAGTATATTGACGCAATTCTCCGATCTTCTTTTCCAATATTCCTTGAATTGGCACAATACATCGATCAACATCGACCCCCCAATAGTGGCGTATCTTGCCTGCTATCTCATTAGCTTTAGGATCTACGATAATAATCCTTCGCTCTTTCCAGTCTGGGTGTTTAAGAAAATTGGTTAATAACAAAGTTAGAAAGGTATCCTCAGGTCGAAGCCCACATCCAATAACCATCAGGTTTGTTGCATCCGAAGATGCTTGCATTCCATCGATCATTGAGTATGTTATTTTTACGGAAGGAACTTTTACATAACTCGGGGCTATCAAGTATATTTCACCATTATCCAGACCATAACCAAAATGTTTGTCTTTCGCTGTTTTGGGAAAATAGTGTTCATTAAAAATAAAATTTACAGATTTGCACTGTGGTTTATCAAAATAAGGCGCCGATTTAAAGGTGATTGAACCATGGATTTTTAATACCGTAACCGGGCTTTGGGCACAAGATTCCTCATCTTCAAATGGATATACAAAGTGGTTTCCATAACCTCCATTCGGAGTCCATTTACCCATACAATCCAGTAGTCCTTCAAATAACGCATCGTAGTTTAAGCTGATAACCGTATCGCCAATATTTACAACGGTGCCGAAGAAGTCCCTTAACCAAGGTAAACCTCCTATCAGCTCTTCACTCGCCCTGTATGCATGAAAATGTTTTACCAGTTCCAATATTATATTTGCTCTCAATTCGGTTAACTTACCTCTTTCTGATTCATCACTGGTGACTGAAATATCAAGTTCCAGTTTTGTAAGGGCAACTTCAATATCTCCGGTATTATATTTTTCAGTAAGTATTCTAGATGCGCCACCTGGATTTTCTCTCAATAGAACACTAATAAGGTCATTATTTAAAGGCGCTTGAGGGAAAACAGATTTAGTAAAGCCCGAACCAATCAAGAATAGATTCATTCTATTATTTCACCCTCATTAATGCTTGATTTTGAGTCTGAAATACCTAGCACCTACACCAGCTTCGCAATAATCTTAAGCACTCCTTCCTAATAGCCTATCGATGGTAAAAATGTGCAGGATACCAATCGAGTAAAAGGAATTTAGTATAAACGCCGTTTTATAAATATAGCGTCAACTCTTACAATAAGATTATCCGAAAGCGACCTCTTTGCTCTCCCCTACTTGAACTGCCGAAGAACAGGACGTGCGGAGAATATATTTAATATTTTTCTCGTCGATACTCCCACCAGCGTGTAATTATATTGAATTCACTCTCAGTAAGCTTCATAACAGCAAGACGTGGCTGTTTTAATAATGGTAGACCGGTTAGTTCCGAGACTAATCGTATTTCTTTCAAAAAGAGCGGCTTTTTCAAGGTTTCAACAGGTTCAAAAGTTACTGAAACCCACCGAGTATCATCAGTAGTCGGGTCCTGGTGCGCTTCCTTAATTACTTTCATAATACCCATTACACAATTTTCCTGCTGGCTATGGTAGAACAGTACCAAATCATTTAGTTTCATAGCTTTCAGATTGTTCCGTGCCTGCGGACTGCGGACTGAATAAATTTCAAATTTTCCGTTTTTCAGAACATCATTCCAACTATACCGGAAAGGTGCAAATTTTACGAGCCAATAGTTCATTTTTCTTTTTTCAACCCATACAGCACAAGATAATCATCACTCTTGCCAAGAGCCCTTAAGTTAGCTTTTTGTGCTGATGAAAGTTTTGGATATCTGCGGGCATACCAGTTTTCTACTTCTTCGATGTCTTCAGCGTTAAGGCCGTATGCTTCGTAAACGAGTTTGTCGATTTCGATTTGTTCGTTACTGGCGTAATCGTAACGGGGATCTGATTTTTGTTTTTTGATTATACTGGCAACTTTTAATTTTATATTATTATGTTTATTATTACTTAGAAGAACAAATGAAGCAATATCATCACCACTAGTATCAACAGAATGTTTGATATAGTTTTTAAAAATAAATTTTGCTAATTTTGAAGCGATAAAACCCAACAATGTCTCATCATCATAAATATCACAGAATAAACCTGAACCCTTTGCTTCGAAAACGCCTCCACTGTTTAATCTGAATGTTGGTGCATAAATACCTGATATGGAAAAAGTAAGTCCTTTTCTGAAAAAGTATTGCACGTTGAACCATCTAAAACCTGGATTTTTTCTCATATCATTAATTGCACCTTTAGCCCAGTTAATATAGTAAGTAGTTGGCACATAGTAGTTTGGCATCCATCCATCACCAGAATCTGATTCGCCTCCTTTCTCAAAGGGAACAAAACATCTCTTTAATAATTTCCAATCTTTATTTAGACCGTTAATTTTATCTTTCTCTGATAAAGTATTAATTTCTGACTCAGAGCAAATCATCCAATCTTCTATTGCATCATAACTTCCTTTTGTACCTTCAACAGCACGTACATACTTCTTATTGTTGCCTGTTGAAATGCCATGTGGTGCAGAACCGACATCTCCTAACTTAACTATCTTAACTATCGAATCATTCATAGGTATACTTCTTACCTGAACCTTTTTCCCACCCAATTCATTCCATTCACTATCCGACTTATTCTCTAGATCATTTCCATCATTCATCAACGCAAACAGCTTTGGGCTCGCCACAAATAACGGTAAATTGCTGTTAGTCTTAATCAAACTTTGTGGATAATAATAAATAGCATACTCGGCATTTGACACAGCCTTCCGTATGTCCGCTTCACTGAAATCAACACCCTCTGTCTGGTGGAGTACATCCACAAAATGCTCATAATTATCGTGAATACTAATATTTGTCATATCCGCCATCTGGCAAATATGATTTGGGTCTATACTGTCGTTTGTATTTCGTTCGAATATAATAATCGCGGTATTGACCGTGGCTTTAAACGTATCTGGATTTACTCGCAGCATTTTATGTATATAATTCTGCATTATATGCTTTCTTAGTTTTAAATGACTTTTTATGGTCATAAAAGTATCACTTACAATGTATGCGAGAACACCACCGTGTTTCAAAGGTGTGGGACTGTTGGGTTCATTAATAAAGCGGGCAATGAATGCACCGTAAGGATCTTTGCTTTCAATATCAAGGTCCTGACGGATTTCATCGCTTATCTTTTTGCCACCGTAAGGTGGATTCCCTATGACACAGTCAAAACCCTTGCCTCCAAGCTCCGGATAAAAGAAATCCATATTGAAAAATGGTGCAGCAATTGTAGCGTGGGTAAACCAGTGGCGAATCAGTTCCTTATTCTGACCCTTAATTTTTTTACCTGTAATCTGCTCAGCAAAATCCGGAAAAGCCTGGTCAAGAATAACAACAATTTCTTCTGTGATTTTTTCTCTTTCTTGATAACTGATGTCTGGCTGATAAAAACGCCTCCTGGCCTCTTTTAATTGATTAATAGCATCACTACTGAACAAACCGGCCTGAATGTTTTTCAAACTGTCAGCGCAGATAATCTTTGTCTCAATATTCGGCATAGGGGTTATGCCTTTCTCAATGTTCTGGTCGATAAGAAGTGTTATAAAAAAACGGAGTTTTGTTATCTGAACAGCCATGGGCTGTATATCTATGCCATAAATGCTATCTCGAATGATGCCGAGTTTGCGGCCATAGTCATCTAGGTGGAGCGTAAGAATTTTTTTAAATTCAACCCGCTGCGTTGAATCAACGCCTTTTAACTTTAAACCAAGCCATATCTTGTTATCAGGATCAACTGCCTTCAGAATATCGACCATACGATGAAGCATACCCATAGGGAATGCCCCAGAACCACATGCAGGGTCTAACACCTTGAACTTATCTAGTGCCGAAACAACGGCCTCACAACATTCACTGGTTTTTTCATTGGTAGATACCTGATGGTAAATAATATCAGCTAAATCTTTCTTATAACCTGCTAACCCGGGATGGTTCTTTTCAATATACTTTGAAAGATAGAGATAGAGACTCTCATTTACCATTTCCTGAATTACTTTTCGAGGAGTATAATAGCTGCCAGTTTGCCTTCGGATGCTTGATATTGTACTTTCTTCAAGGTTTGGGTCCAATTCAGCCAAAAGATTTTCAAAAACAAGGCCGAGAAGTTCAGGGTCAAGGGCAATGTCCTCTTCAAGGGGAGTGTTTTCCTCAAGGGTAAACTTGTAAGACTTTAATATTTCATTAAGACCCTTGTGCACTACAGTTGAAATTTGTTCTTCCTTATTTTCCCCTTTGCCAGTAGTGATTTTTTGTTTTTCTGTTATGCCATAAAAAAGGTAATTAGGTATTTTGATAACACTATCTTCAATACTTTCTTTCGCATTATCTTCATCAAGAGTATCAAAGATACCACCATTAAGATAGGGTATTGAAAGTAAAATGTCATAATTAAAATCGGCGGGCAGATATTTGGTCCACTTAAAATCCTTTTTATTCTTTTTATCACTCTTGTTTAAAGCATTAAAGAAAATATTCTGCAGGACACCTCTATAATAACTATTGCTTTTTAAAAAGTTTTTATCATTAATGTCAACGGTAAGATTATATCGAATATTGTTCCAGTCAGTCAATTCAAGTAATTCTGGTTGTATTAGACCTTTTTCTTTTACAAACCAGCAAAACATAGTTCTTCCAAGTAACCTTACCAGGAAGTTTTTGATATTTTCCTGAGAATCGATATATTCAGGCTTAAATGGCAATTTTATATTATGCGAAGCGAAATAGAACCAGTCTTGTAAATCTTTATAAAACTTTTCATTTAACTCTGATAGGTTAAGAGTCTTTTGCCATGCGTTATGCAGCTCTACAAAGTTAGTGAAACCATGATTAGTCAGTAATTCTTCAAAAGATAAATCAAAGAGAATTTCTACATGTGCTCTGTGAGGATTGCTTATGGAAATATCTTTAATGAGTGTGACTTTTTCAAGAACATCTTTCTGTTCATCCCTCTTGTGGAGCCTTCTATTAATTATTGAAAGGGTTAGAGATTCGCCATGTTTGAACAATACCATGACCGGCATTGGGAAAACTTTATTCATTTCACGTGTGATATTGCTTAATGTGGTTCTGGAATAGTTATTTTCCGAAAGTTCTATAATAAAGAATAGGTATGTCTCAATAACAGTATGGTCAACGCGTTTTGTATCGAAAAGGCTTGTCTGAGATGAAACTTCTTCTTCCGAAAGTTGAAAAAGTAAATCAATATATTTCCACTCTGAAAACAAAGCTTTGTCTTCATTAAATTTGTTATTGTTTTCAATATAAGTGTCCTTGAAATACTTATATGTTTTCGTCGTAAAGGGGTTCTGGCGAGTGGTTATATAGCCAAGGGTTGAAAATATATTCAACGCGTTATCAGTTAATGAACCAGAAGCAAATGATTTAATGCTGTCGTGTATCTTTTGTTTAATTTCAGTATTTGACATCCGGATTTACCTCACGATAAGCCATGTTACAAGTTCAAAGTCATTCATTTCATTCAGTTGTTTTGTCTTAGGGATTAATAATGCCCCACGATCAGAAGTGAGTTTCTGTGCACCCTTTTTCTTGAATATTTGTACAATTTCATGTACTGCTTTTTCAAGAAGTTCTGTGTAATTATTCATATTTTCGCCATTATTTGTCTCTTGATTGAATAATTCACATAGTTTCTCGTATGGGGCTTTTTGATTCTGGCAAAGCAATCTGTATATTTCAAGAACTTGTTTTGCGTGAGTGTAATTATATCTCACCGTACCGTCATCACGAACATACACAAGAAAGAATGGATTGAGAGGATTTACTTCTTCGTTTCCCTGGCTTTCTCCTTTCTGGGATAAACAGAAAATTACACCGGGTTTAATTATTTCTTTTTCGGTTTCGCTGTATTCTCTGTTTTTAATTAAATCAGCATGTTCACCGGATGGCGCAGGAACAATGCCATATAGACCTAATGGGGTTTCTTTTAATCTTTTTCTGTTGTCTTCAAGAAAGTTTAATAACTCAATTCTAAAGTCATCGAGTGTAAAATCAGTAAGTGAAACTGTTTCATCCATGTCTTCAAGATCGAGTATTTCATTTTGCAGTTTTTTTAATTGCTGGTTGCGGTATTTCAAATCATCAGAAATCAATTCATGTATTTGTTCTGTATTAAGAATATTATCTTCTCCTGTGGCGGTTACATCAACAAGAGCCATACGAGCTTCGACTCGTTCTTTAAGGTTAATATAGTTATCAAGATCTTTTGTAGGCCAGAAATTAACAAGCTGTATTGTCTTATTTATACTACCAAGTCGGTCAATACGGCCAAAGCGTTGGATAATTCTAACGGGGTTCCAGTGAATGTCGTAATTTATCAGGTAGTCACAATCCTGTAGGTTTTGACCTTCGCTTATACAATCTGTAGCAATAAGGATGTCGATTTCTTCATTTAACTTTGAAGAATTTAACTTCGCACGGTTCTTTGATACAGGGGAGAAATTCGTAAGAATGCTGTCATAATCATTTTTTCCCAAGGTTGTTTGAGTATAACTTCCACAAACAAGAGCGCAATGCAATTTAAGTTCTTTTTTCACCCAATCTTTTATATTTCCATACAGGTATTGGGCAGTATCAGCGAATGCGGTAAAAACGATAACCTTTTTGTTGGAATCATTGATATAATTTTTCGTTTTATTTTCAATTAGCAATTTTAATTCTTTGAGCTTTGCGTCTCTATCAGGTGTAACTGCTTTTGCGTTATTTAAAAGGTCAATTAAAGCATCTTTGTCCTTTTTTAAATCAACGAGCCATTTTTCAAGTTCAAGGTCAGCCAGGTCGAATTTTAATTTTTTACCGACCTGCCATTCATCCAATTCATCGCTGTTTTCTTCGAGTTCTTCTTCATTCGGTATGTAGTTTTCTAGAGATTCTTCAGCGGTTTTGTCTTTTTTCTTGAGAAAATCAGATATTTTATTTTCAAGTTTCTCTATTTTCTGAATGGTCCTATCCAGAGAAATTTCAAAAGATTCAATTGAGCTTTCAAGCCTCTTTAAAAAATTAACTTTCATCATTCCGATGAGGAAATTTTCACGGTCAGCCTGCTTGAAGTTTAAGACCTGTGTTTTTGCCATTTCCTCATATTTTTGCTCTTTACCTGTCTTAACATAGGCCGAGGGATTAAATACAGATAATTTGTATTCCAGTATTTGCTTATTAATTCTGTCGTATGAAGGAAACCTTTTATCAAGGTCAATGTCTGGGTATACAGAATGTGGTCTATTGCGTTCTGGGAAACTCCCGATGGATGACATATCGTAAAAATTCTTTATGTGTTTTCGGGAACGTGCTATTGTAAGTTCATCAAGAAGTTTGAAGAATGAAGAGTCCAGCCGTTCTAATAAATTTTTTATATTTTTATTACTGTTCTTTTTATCAGCCCAGTTTGTAAAATGTGTTTGGGCATTTTTCAGGGTTAAGCCGATATCTTTAATTTTACAAGTCTCAAATAATGCAGCTTCATTGCCTTCAGTAATAAAAGAAATCTGGTTACGCAAGTCACGCAGAGTATTATTAACCGGTGTTGCCGAGAGCATTAGCACTTTTGTCTTAACACCGGATTTAATGACCATTTCCATGAGCCATTTGGCTCTGTTCATTTTTATTGAACCATCATCCTTGACTTTATCCATCGGGTTGCCACGAAAATTATGGGATTCATCAATTACAACAAGGTCATAAGCACCCCAATTGAAATTTTCGAGATCAATACCATTTGCTGCTGATCTGCCTGACTCGCGGCCCATGTCAGTGTGATATAATACCGTATAATTGAAGCGGTCTTTTTTTAATGGATTTAAAGCATGATTCTGACTTGCCTGGTATATTGTCCAGTTACCGGTTAATTTTTTTGGACAAACCACTAGAACACGGGCATTAAGAAGTTCAAAATATTTAATTATTGCAAGTGCCTCGAATGTTTTACCAAGACCAACACTATCAGCTATAATACATCCATTGTGTTTTAAAATTTTATTTATTGAACCCCTAACGCCATCTTTCTGGAAATCATAAAGCATATTCCATATATCACTGTCATAAAAACCTGTTTTTTCGTTAAGTAATCCGCCTCGTTTTTGTTCATCAAGGTAGTTCTCAAAAATATGATAAAGAGTCTTAAAATAAATAAACTCTGGTTCATTTTCAACATATAGTTGTTCAAGATAATGTAAAACCTGATCCTTAACATCTTCAACGAGGCCGGAGTTATCATTCCAAATATTCTCAAACCAGCTTTTTAACTCCTGTCGGTCTCTATCGCTATCAATGATCAGATTTAGCTCGATATTTTTACTGCCTCCAAGACCAAGTCCATTAACAGTAAAATTAGAACTACCTGCTATTGCTTTTTCTATTCCGCTTTCCTGTTTAACATGGTATAATTTCCCATGTAAGAAATTAGGTTTAACCATGGAACGAATTTCTGTTTTTGCCTTAATCCATTCTGAACATTCTTTTGCTAAAGTCTTTTGTGATAATCGGGTTTCTAAAGGAATGGATAATTTATCATCTTCTATTTTAAAATCACGAACATGAATTTTGTCAGGGTCCAATGATTTGATGAACGTAGGCTCACCAAAAAGAAATTTTAAATTATTTATTTCATCAAGATTATTCTTCAATTGGTGGTAAGCATATATTGTAAAGTATGCCGAAACAATTGATACTTCGGAGTTTTTTAATACTGCCTGTTTTAAAAAATCACCTACTGCGCCATGCGAATGATTGTCTCTTATAGATGAATAATTCATTTATTCTTTTCTCCAAAAAAATAGTATAATTTTAACAACAAATCGTAAACAGCAAGAACCTTCAATGAGATTATTAACTTAAGCTACAATTCCCATTCTCGAAGAGAAATTTATCAATATTGCCAACCTCATCTTGGTTCACCGCCATTTGTCTCGATATATTACTCGCTGGTTTACTGAGTGATCACCGCAATATCAATATATCTGCCTTCAACGAATATTCGGTAAACAGCAATCGTATTGATGTGAACGGCCATTTACATTTAACCTATACTTGCCGTTTGATGACACAATCGTCGTATCGAAGTGGCCGTTATTCACAACATTAGCCCCACATACTACCCTGCTCTATCACATCGTCAAGTAGAATCAAGTGTCACCTATATAATTTTATATATTCTCCAATTCCAAATTCCGCTCAACTCCACACCCCGACTCCCAGATATAACCAATTTCCTGCTTGCGACAATCCTCTTGACCCAAATACATACCGATTAACTTTACAAAATTCAAATTTTGCCCAGAATCTTCCCCAAAAACGACAGCTCAACATCAATGGTAACACTGATCTTCCCGCCCTGGACATTTCGGGTGCACAGATATCTTCGATTCTTAACCGATCTGACGAACCGAACATTCTCAATCTGCTCATCTAGCCCGACAAGCACATCGTTCTCGATCTCGGCCCGTTCCTCTGGGCTGAATTCCCGATCGAGAATATACTCAGCAGTAACCTGCATCGAATTCATAATCCCCTGACCTCATACCTTCCCCAGCTCCTCCACGATCCTCACCATGCCGAAGGTGTCCATCTTGCAGTATTCCAGGAGCTGCGCCCTGATCTCATCGACCCTGGAATGATCGGTCTCGGTCCACAGGTGCTCAAAGGCCTGCATGGCCATGCCCCCGTCGCTCACCGCGAGCCCCTTGTACGACAGGTCCCTGACCAGCGCCGGGAGCACTGCCTTTATCGAGGCGCTACCGTTCATTGACGGCGCGTAGAAATGTCCCTTCTGGAAAGGCACGAGCAGGTCAACCAGGCGATCCCTGCGCTCGTTAAGCTCGTCCTCGTATTCCGGGAAGTCACGCGCAAGCTCCTTCATGCGGGTGGATTCGAATGACTGGTTGTATACAACGATCGGTCCCGGTGCCGGCGTTGCCTCGATGAGGGCCTTTATAAACGCCTCACGCGGATCAGATCCTGCCCGGGCCAGGAACTCGCGCAGTTCGGGCTGCGCCCCTTTCTCTTCAAGGAAGTACACGCAAAACTGGAACGGAACCTGCTGATATGGCCGCACATTGTCGAAAAGAGGCACTGCTGGCATGAATGTTTCGAAATCCATGTAGTAATGCGGATAGGTGATCGCTTCAAGAAACCGCCTGATTTCTTTTTTATTGATTTTACTGCGCCCCGCAATATGGGCATTGACCTGTAACTGCTGGCGGTCGGTAAGCTCATAATCCTCGGGTATATCCTCGAGCCTGACGATGCCGGCCTGATACAGATCGAACTTCCTGGTTCCATTGAGACGTGCGAGGCTGAACACCGACACTTCTGGCACATGCGCCCAGCAGTGACCGGTGAAATCACATCCATAAGGATCAGAACACTGAGGGCCGATATCGATCGACGGCACCTTCTTCCCGGCCAGAACCTTTTTCATGACCGCTGCCTGTTCAGCCACGTCATCCTGCATGGAAACAACCTGCTCCAGCACGCTCTCGATGGTGAAAAGCTGCTCAAGATCGAGCTCGCCCTGCCTCACGTACTGGTTATTGAGATACACGATCGATACATCAGAAACTGCAAGCCCGGCGCCGGTGATCACATAATACTGCAGGGCCGCATCGGGCAGGTACACGTCCTTGAGGCCGGTTGAGCTCTTGACCTCGTAGATCTTCCACTTCCTGCCTTTCTTCACCAGGATGTCGGCCAGGCACAGGATGCCATCAAAGCAGAATGCCGCCTCGTAGATGACCTTTGCCCCGCCTTTAATGAGTTCCCGCGTGCGCTCAACCGCGCCGGCATAGTCCCTGTTTACCGGGGATGAATCAGCGCCGCCGGGAAACAGGTCGCGGGCAAGCATGCCGACATCGTGTCCGCGCCGGAACACCGCCTCCTGCGCCTCGCTCAGCTCATCCCGCAGATCGGGCCTGTACCGGTTCAGGTAGAGCGACTTGTGGCATTGCAGTCCCCTCAAGAAGGTTGACTTGCTCAGGGTGTGGATGACTTTATTCGTTGAGAATCTGTCTGATGATTTTACAGTCATGATGCTATTACATTCTTTACATCTATAGGTCTTTAATTTGAATTTTTTAATCGCCCACTCAGAAGATTCCGGCGCTTGTGCATTGCAATAAGGGCAAATGATCCTGCTGAACCATTGGTCCGGGTTGATTTGATATAATTGCCGTGTGCTTTTACCCTGTGAATCCTTCTTTTCCATAACGATATTCAGCGTTAACTCCGTAATGAAATTTCAGCAACCGGACAATCAATACAATTCACTTCTCTATTTTTTGTATGATACTTAATATTTCTTTACTGCAACGATCCAGATAATTCTGAAGTTCATTCTTGAAATAATCATCGATCTTCTTTTTAAGTATATCCAGGGGCAATTCACGGATGTCGTTACTCTTAATAATTTCTTTTTTATATATAACTGATAACAAGTGTTCTTCAGACGGTTCGCCGTCTTCATAACTTTTTAAATATGCCTGGCTGAATTTATTGTATAAGCGGTTTTTCTTGTAGATCCACATTTCTACCTGATATGCATCAGGTTTTGCCCTGAACACTAATACAAAGGGGAATGGCGTATATTTCTTCAGATAGGCGTTTCCCTCCAGTGATTCAGGAACAATTGATATCCAGGTTCCCAACCCTGAATGTCTGCCATAACCATACTCTTTCATCATGCTTGCGGTATGTGCGAAGAGCATTCCGCTGACATCCTTTCCGGTCGCAAGAATTGATTCCAGCATTTCACGTTCATCCGGGGAACATTGTTCCTGAATGTACTTTTCATTGAAAAGATATTCAAGGGGTACAAAAACTTCTTTATACTTTTGGTAGATTTTCCGTTTAGTGTCTATCGTTATGGAATCCGGGAAGAAATGATTTTTTATGCATTCAGCATACTGCTCGAGAAAGCTTCTTACATTGGGTTGAAGTTTTTTGCCAATTAAATCCTTGATAAGCGTATTGACCGCATCATAGCTCACCGACACCCAGGATTGCGCGTCGGGTTCCCTTAACGGAGACTTCCCCTCAACAGTTAAATATATGAACCAGATATCGCGGCCTTTGCCATATTCATCATCGATATATTTTTTATATCTCTTCAACTGGTCCCCGGTCTCGGAAGAATACAGTTTGTTTTCGATCACTATCACCCACGTGTCAGACTCGATCAATATATCAATTCTTCCATTCCCGGTTGACCATTCGCGATGGACCTTATAATTGCTTGCTGTAAGTACAGGGATTCGCTTGCCACCTGAAACTCGGCATTGGTCACAGAACTTTTCAAAAAAATATGAGCCCAGACCATGGCTGCCTTTTCCATCAAGAAGCCAGGCAATAACATTGCTATGACGTATCTCATAGCTTGCAACATCCAGAACATCGAACAGGTTGAATTCTCTTTTTTTAGCTGCCTCGATAAGACCGACAAATTCCTTGTCATCGAGGATCTCCTTTAGTGAAATTCTAGTCTCTGAAAATCCGTTTTTAGGCATCCTGCCCTCCTTCAGCCTTGATCCGTAAGTAAATTCGCTACTGCATTTATTCAACATGTTCTGACTGTCGAAATGCTTCGCAATGGGAGAAGCCCAGTATGTCCACCCTCCGACATCGTAATAGTTAACGTTGATATTATAAAATTTACCATCGTAACCATTTTCGCTGATGAACAACTTTGCCTCATTAAAACCAATCTTATTATTGGCTTTCTCATCGACCAGGTAAAAATGTGGCCATTCCGGAACAGTCTTGGCGAATACCCACTGTTCGTTATTTACAAAATCCATAAATTCAAACTTATTCATACAGCAATGCCTGTTTCATACTATACTGTATCTGCGCCTGGAACTTCTTGGTAAGCGCGATGCCGAGAGTCGCCAGAAACATCTCAACCATCGGTGCATCACCCCTGATCTCCCTCCTGATTCTTTCGAGCGCTTCTTTCTCGCTCTTGCTTTCAACAAGGATGGTTCCGATAATTATCTTGATATCAGTTAAAGCATTCATTTCATCCTCCAATACCTGGATTTACTGCTCATGCGCCATCATCAGCACAGGTTCCATTCTGTCTCGTCCAGGTACATGACATAGTCCGCCATTGCTTCAGGATCCAGGATGTAATCGACCTGGTCCTGGTATGTCCATGTCACCATGTACCATTCAAGGTATTTTCCGAACGAGAACCCGGGAACCGTAAATGCGAACAGGAACGCTACGAACAATAACGCTTTCATGGCAAACCTCTTCCCGATGTTGTTGATGTATTTTCATGGGCCCAGTCCCACATACTTCATTCACCTGCCCGCGGGACCTCCGATGGCCGGATATGCCCGTGGGTGATAATGGTAAAGTAGCACAGATCGGTTATTCAAGGTAGACCTTGAAGGTTGAGGTTGTGGGGATATTTTAAAATCAAAGTAAACCCTGAACATGACATCCTGAAGAGACCGCCCAATGGCTTTTCAGGGAACGCGGGCTCCCATTATGGGGGTAAATCTCTCCAAAATACGGAGGAAACTATGGGTCAGAATGTAAGTGGCGGTCTGGTGACCGAACGTTTTGCTTATGCTGTTAAGTCGTAATTTCCATCGTTTGCAATATACTGATAGGCCTTGTTAAGTCCATCCACAACACCATCCTTGTAGCCAACAACTGAAGGATCCCGCATCTGATCATAGAAATCCATAGCACGTTGGAATGCGTGGAGAGTGGCTTCTTTATGCACAACCTTGACAGCTTCCTCAATAGGCATGATAGCCTTTGAGAGAGGACCCCTTGCTGGTTTCCTTGAGTCTTTAAAACCATCTGGTTTCAACCGTTCCAGGAAGTTATCTTGGTCAATAGCGCGTTGAACTGCAATTCGAACTTCGAACCTGTTCTTTACATCAAATGGAGGATCATCCTTGGTTCTCTCCCTGAATCGAACTGGCTTGTATGGCATACCAATGACAATACCACCGATCTTATCGGGATCCAGGTTTCCCATGTATTCGTCTAACCCTTCGTCTCCACATACGATCTGGATAATGTACTTCTCGTAGTTGAGACCAGGATACCAGTCTACCAGAAAGTCATCCGGAAGTACCGAGCCTTTCTGTATGATCGTCCATCCTTCGTGTCCCATAACAGTTCCTCCAACAATGTATAAAATTCAATGTCTAAGATTTCCAGACTTTCCGGAGAACCTATGGCACCCCTCACATATAGAGTGCTACAATAGTCCCAACTTCATAAAGAGATACGGTGGGTCACCGGGCCCTACTCTCTTACATCCTAAACATTTAAACGAGGTTCCAAACTATGGGACAGAATGTATCCGGTGGCCTCGTCACCGAACGGTTCGTTAAAACCTACACTACTTTCTCAGGAGTCGATATCACTGCCCTGTTTGACGACATGACACTCATGACGTTGCAGGGAATTGCGGTATCTATCACCCGGGAGAAAGTGCCGGTGTACGTCTTTGGAAGAAGCAGGCCGGTTTCGATTAGCAGAACGGCCTCATATAAGCCAGGGGCATATGCTCCTTATTTCATGTTAACCTCCTCTAATCGTCTCTATTCGCCTATAACAGCCTTCATGAGAGATGCAGGATATACACGTTGGTACACATTGAAAATCCACCAACCTTACACCATCATGTATTGCGGTGCTTCAGGCCTTTCTTCAGCCAGACCCGCTGTCAAAACAGGCATTTCTGGCGAATAGTCATCACCGCTTCCAGATATCCCCCTTTCGTGCAGGTTGTAGCCTGCTGTTCCGGCATGCTACAATGTATTCATCCCAAGCATGATTCCCGGAGGCATGATATGTATTATGATGATGAGGGTAAGCCGAAATATAGAAGACTCAAGGAATATTCGTTCAGCTATATCGATTTCAGGCCTGATACTCCCAATCCCCTGTTCATCGTGTGCGCCCCAAACATACGGGAAGCACTCCGACTCACCCCCATCGGCAAGCCTTCCGATGAATATCCTGAATTCATCACCAGGTACCGTAAATACCGATGGGAAATCAAAGACATCACATGGGTTGTTCCACGATTGAATCTTCGTAAAAACGAACAGCCCCGGATCATCTTTGAACATCCCGGTCTGAAACAATCACCGATACATCCCGACAGGAAGCGTTCAAAGAAGGGTTGATGCATGATCACTCTGCTCCTGCTTCATATTGCGATTGTATCTTCCCATCGGCGTGTTATAACGCCGGGCAAGCTCCGCCTGGCTCAAGTCTTTCAAAAGCTGCCACACGCGGAGCTTCCTCTTCAGGAAGATCGTGCAATAGTCATAGATATATTCGAGGATCCTGCGCGCGTGATTGCCCGAGTACTGGACCTCGAAAACGTTTTCACCCGTACGCTTGGCGACCTTCACTCCCTTGATGCCCAGGAGCTTCTGTATCCTGGCGACCAGTCCCTCGAGGAACGCCTTCGTTCCCAGGATCCGCACCCGGATGACGTGATAGTAGCGAAGTTCGCCGAAGAAAACTTTCCTGTTCCTGGTGATGCCGATGCTTCCGTCTCCGTCGATCACGCCCCGCAGAAAGTGGGCGAAGAAATCATCGGGGATGGATTCAGGAAAGGTCATCAACCAGGTCTTTCTGTGCAAGGGCATGTACTGCCCGAGCATTTCAACGAGTTCGCGGCTGTTGATCTTGAGCCGGACCGCATCGGACTCCCTGTTTTTCCGGTTCGGTTTCAGATGGATCGGCCTCCCTGGCGATATGCGGTCCCTCAATGCAATGAGGAGGTCCTCATCAGCCTTGTTCAGCGCTATCTCAACCGCGTGCTCGTTTCTTCTTATGGTAAGACAGCCGTCTGCTTCAACAACTCCTACAAAATAGTATTTGAGCTCGCCCTCCTCAAAGACTTCCGGATTTACAGGAAATACCTGTTCAAACGGTTTGAGGTGGGCGATGCTCCTCTTTTTCTTCCCGAGATCGAGGCCGCTCGCGGCAAGTATTTCCCTGACGCGGCTGTACTTCATCTTTAAAATTGCCCGCGCCAGTGGTCCGTGCCCCTTTGCCCTGATATCACCGGGAGTCGGCCAGTGGGTGAACTTGTATTTCATGATAAAGGTGAGATACTCATCGATGATCCGTTCTTCTGACCAGTATCCCGGCCCATGGATCCGGTGATATTCGCTGTATGTCAGCAGGTTGAGCATCCGTGCGGCGCTTCTAAATCCGCCGTGATGATTCTTGATCGCCGAAACGATATCCCCCCTGCCCTGTGCGATGAGTTCTTTCATGCTTGGGAAATACCCCTTGGCCGAGTACAGCGAAACCTCCCATGCAAAACGTATTCGGTCCTTCAGTGTCAGGCTCCGGTGTTCACGTTTGGTCGGTACGCCGAGCTTCCTCGCCGCTGCTCGATGACCGCCATGAAAATCCCGCAGGGCGCGGGACACCGAGGAAAGTCCGTTTCGTCTCAGTTCCTCCTGTGTCGGCATATGACCCAGCTTCTGAACCAGCGGCAGCAGTGCCCCGACGACATGCCGCCAATCCTTCCAGTATCCCCTCGCCCTGCGTTTCATGTCACTGGGCCTCCCCTTTCTCCATGCTGAGCGACGCCCTGTCTATCAGGGAATCGCCGTCATACATCACCAGCTCCACGCAGTTGTTCGGCCGATCTCCGACGATCATGATGCTGAATTCAGGCGAATTGATCACCCAGCTTCTGCGCTCGTTGTTGGCCAGCGAATTGTACAGCTGGTCGGCGAGCGTCACCGCAAGTCCGTAAACCATTTCTTTGCTCATCCGTTCCTCCGGATCGTTGTTTTGTATTTCAGCTGCTGCTGATTACTCGTCCTTTCCAGAAAACCGTATGGGCCGATGTGAAAAGGCCACGTGGTGGATGCAGGGAGTCCGAATGCAGATAAAATTTCCCCTGATGTCAAAATTTCATGACGCACGGTTGCCGTTAGAGGGATTTTTCATTATTATTGGTGCTCGTTTTTCAGCCTGTTCGACAGGCACCAATATTTTGGAGGACACGATGGAACTAACGGCATATTCATTGAGCATGGTTTTTGCGGGGATAATCCTGACCGGGATCATATCATGGCTCTGGTGGCGGTCGCGTTTGGCCGTCCTGCAGAGCAGGAACGAGGCAAACGAAGCGGACATTGTCCGCCTGAACGCTGATCTCGGCGCAAGGGAGGCCATTGTCAACGAACTCCTCGCCCAGAAATCGAAATTCGAGGGTGAATCACAGAGGATCCCGCGCCTTGAAATGGAACTCGACGTTTCCCGCGAGGAGAACGCCAAACTCCGTGAAATGATCGCTTCAAACAACAAGGAACGCGAATCGACGAGCGAGAAGCTCCAGTGGATTGATCGCGCCCAGGAGCACCTCCGCGAAACCTTCCAGGCGCTTTCGGGCCAGATACTGGCCGGCAACACCGATGAGTTCATGAAGCGCGCCCGGGAAACGCTTGATTCGATGCTCACCCAGGTGCGCGGCGACTGGTCGACCCATAAGGCAGAGATCAAGAACCTCGTTATTCCGCTCGAGACGAGTCTCGAAACCCTCGGCACCCATGTCAGGGAGCTCGAGAAAAAGCGTGAAAGCTCCTACGGCGCCCTGTCCGAACAGCTCGCCCAGCTGACGCGCAGCCACTCCGAGCTCCAGACCACCACGTCAACGCTGGCCCAGGCGCTCAAGAGCCACACGGTTCGCGGCAAATGGGGAGAGATGCAGCTTCGCCGCATTGTTGAGATGGCGGGCATGGTCGAGCATGTCGACTTCATCGAACAGGCGGCGACCGATGAAGGCCGTCCCGACATGGTCATCTACCTTCCCCAGGAGGGCATCCTGCCGGTTGACGCGAAAGCGCCGCTCGATGCATACCTCGAGGCGATCGAGGCCGCTTCCGAGGATGTGAGGAGACGCAAGCTCGCGGACCATGTCCGCGCCATCAAGTCGCGGATCACCGATCTCGGCAAGAAAAGCTACTGGCAGCAGTTCGGCGGCTCGCTCGAATTCGTGGTCATGTTCATCCCGAACGACGCCTGCCTCAACGCAGCCTTCGAGCAGGACCCCGGCCTTCTGCAGTATGCCATGGAATCGAGGATACTGCTCGCGACCCCGACATCCCTCATCGGCCTTCTCAAGACCGTTGCCTACGGATGGTCGCAGATCCACATCACCGAGAACGCCCGGAACATCGCCCTCCAGGGCAAGGAGCTGTATTCACGGCTCCTCAAGTTCTTCGAGCATATCTTCAAGACCGGCAAGGCTCTCGACGGAGCGGTGAAATCGTACAACGATGCGGTCGGGTCATTGGAAAGTCGCCTCCTACCGGCTGCCGGGAAGTTCAAAGAACTCGTGAATGCATCAGAGGAGATCCAGGAACCTGAAGCCATCGAGCGCACCGCCAGGAAGCCGGTCAAGAAGGATGATGAGGATGATGGCGGTGACGGGATGGTGGAACTGTGAGTGAGTATCCTTAAATAGAAATACCTATCGGGTCCCAGGTGATTCTTGTGGCCGGCAGACATCAGGGTGCAGCATGGCTTGAAAGTGTCAGTAGTAGCATCAATTTTTGAGGATTTTTTGTAATTCTGCTTGACCCTTTTTGCATGTCACTATAACTTATTGACATGCAAAAAGAAACACAACAGCGTGTCGTTTCCCTGGTGAAAAAACAGGGCGGTTATTCTACGATGAAACAATTCAAGGATGCAGGGATCAGGACCTCCGACGTTCGCTTGCTGGTAGAATCCGGGGTCATCGATAAAATAAAGCCGGGGCTGTACCGGCTCGCAGGAATCCCTGAAACAGGCGGAGTAAGCATCGACATGATCGACGCTGCCCGGGCGGTGCCGTCAGGCGTCATATGTCTTTCTACAGCGCTGTCATATCATGGTCTCACCACATATAATCCGTCATCGGTCGACATCGCCATACCCAATAATGCCCGGCCCAGGAGAGTCATATATCCGCCGCTGCGCACCTATTTTTTCAGAAAGCGGTATTATAACCTTGGTATAGAAACAATAAATACGCCTTATGGCGCGGTAAAAATCTACGACAGGGAAAAAACTCTGTGTGACATGTTCCGCTATCGCAAAAAAATCGGTGAAGACCTGGCGATCGAAGGCCTCAGGGAATATCTCTCCGGGAAAAAAACGAATCTCAATAAGCTCAGACGTTATGCAGAGCTCTGCAGTGTCAAGACGGTAATCACACCGTACATCAAATCCCTGGCTGGCATATAGAACAATGAAAAACAAAGAGATAAAGAACGTTCCCGAATCGGTGAGAAGACGCCTGTATAATATTGCTCAAGAGAGCGGCCGGAGGTTCGATGCCATCGCACTTCAGTATTTTCAGGAGCGTTTTCTGTATCGTTTGTCGGTATCCGCATACCGGAGCAGCCTTGTACTAAAGGGGGCGCTTCTGCTTCTGGTCAGCGATATGACGCGTTTCAGGCCGACAGGGGACATCGATTTTCTCGGTAAGGGAATAAATAACGAGCCGGAACAAATAACTATCGTTATAGCTTCAATAGCATCGATTCAGGCCGATGACGGCATTGTATTCGATCCGGGCACTGTTGAAAGCTTTATCATCAAAGAAGGGGCCGATTATGAAGGAGTCAGAGTAAAACTCGATGTAACGCTTGGAACCATACGGCGCAAGATACAGCTTGACATAGGCTTTGGAGACGTTATCACCAATGGCCCTGTCGAGATGGATTTCCCTGTACTTCTGGACTACCCTTCTCCACATGTTCTGTGTTATTCACACGAATCGGTCATAGCCGAAAAAATTGAATCGATCGTGAAGCTGAATTTTTATACCAGCAGAGTGAAGGACATTTATGACATCGTTTTTCTTTCGCGATGCAGGTCCTATGATTTCCATATATTAAGTGCATCAATAAAAGCCACATTTGAAAAAAGGGGCACCGCTATCAGTGATGCACACGTTATATTCAGCGATGAATTTAAAAATGATGTTGAAAAGCAACAACTCTGGAAGGCCTTTTGTATAAAGAACAATATATCCAAGCCGGAACGCTTCTCTGAGGTTATTAAATCTCTGGAAGCGTTTCTCGGACCAGTTTTCAAGGATGGTTTCAATAAAAACCGCCAGTGGGACAAAAAAACTGCCGAATGGGTATCTTGAGTTTAGGGAGCTCGTCAATGCCTCATAAGAACCTATTTTGATTATTGATAAATCATCCTTCTTTATCTTTAAAAATCTCACTTTTTTTCTCCGCATATACTTGACATGAAACGGCCATAAATTTAAATAGTTATAGGTGATAATACTTGGGAGGATTTCCATATGACCCAGCATGTCACCGTGCCACGCGTCTTCGTCACCACGAAGGAACTTTCTAGCATCATCAGCATTCCAGAATACACCATCCGCAAGCTGGTCCGAACCGGGGTTTTTCCTGCATACCAGGTCCTCGGGAAAGGCTATCTGTTCAAGCCGGATGAGATCATTAAGATCATCAATAAAGACCGCATCAACTGATACACGGAGGTACCAGATGTCCCGAATACTGCCCAGGAGATCGCCTGGCGCGTGTTTATCATGCGCATGCTACGCATCCAGCGACCAGATCCCGGTTCCCGCAAAAAATTGCCGTATATGTATTGACAGGACCCCCTCGCCATGCTTACAACATGGTATCGGCTGCTGGTATCCTCGCATCACAGGAGGACACCATGCCATTTAAAAAAGATCCATGCCAGAACAGGGTACCGCTCGGAAACATCAAGTACCAGTTTGACATGGTATACAAGGGTAAACGGATCAGGAAGCGGGTTGTTTGCCGCAGGAGCGAGGTCGAACGGCAGTACAGCCGGTGGCTCGAGGAAGTCATCGAAGAGCATGACGCCGAGAACCCAAAGATCTTCTCCCTTTTCAAACGATACCTCGATGTCTTCTCGAGGGTCATGAAAAGCAAGAAGCAGTATGCCGCGGAGATCGCGTTCTATGAACAGCGCTTCACGAAGTTCTTTGACAACGTCAAAATACGGGATTTTCGCCGGACACACATCGAGAGCTACATCGCCTGGCGCTTCGACAACGAGGGCAAGAACGGCAAGGCCACACGCTCGACGGTCAACAAGGATATCAACATCCTGAGCAGCTTCATGAACTGGGCAATCCGGAACGAACTGTACATCAGGGGCAACCCCTGCAAGGGCCTCAAGGTGAACGAGAAGAACATCCGTCACATCAGGCTCACGGGGGATGAGATCGTCGAGATCATCACAAAGGCCTCCTTTCACCCGGGTCTGCTCACGGTGGTGATGATCGGGATCTTCGCGGGGCTGCGCAAGTCAGAGATGACCGGCCTCAAGTGGACCGACATCGACTTCGAAACAAGGAGGATCGATGTGCGCGCCGAGACTGCGAAGGGAAAGAAAGGCCGTTCGGTGCCGATACCCGATCCGCTGTACGACTATCTCATCCAGCTACCGCACACGAGGGTCAAGGTGACGATCTCCGAGGCCACGATCAAGCGGCACATGGACGAACTGCGTGACAGTCTGTCGTTCATCGACCGGATGCCGGGAGGAACGCTGCGGTTGCACGACCTGCGACACATCTACGCGCAGAGCATGCGCGACGCTGGCGTGAGCATAGACGACCTTCAGGCGTTTCTCGGGCACTCATCGCCGATCGTTACACACATGCGGTATGCGCAGGCAGGAGGGTTCGACGGCGTGACCAAGGTAAACCGGATCAAGAACATCATCGATGTGACGGTGAACGTCCCGAAAGGCAAAAATGTGTCGCAACACTGACACGGTGAGTTGTGAAAAAAGTTAACTGCTGGATGATCGAGGAGTTACGCGTGACCCGACCAAGCTTACAAGCAGAGGGTCGGCGGTTCGATCCCGTCAGCGCCCACATAAAACACAGGGGCCCTGTATGCGATACAGGGCCTTTATCATTAATGGTGGGATATGACCGCGTCCCGCCTCTGGCGTAAAAATCCATCATCGCCGCGGATTTCAATGCAGTAATCCGGCCTTATGCCAGGGATGTTCCTTCTATGGGCCGCCCGGGCGCAGGATGAACATATCGAAGGATTATCAAGTATCGTGTTCCGGTAATGCAGCCGGCCTGTTTCCCCTCAGAATCCAGAAAATCATGCCGCTCAGTATCGCGGCGAAAAAACACCAGACCGAAGTGACAACCTGTATGTAAAAGAATACCGAAACCACGCAGGCCAGGAACATGGAGACTCCCAGCCAGCGCATCCTTTTCACGGTTGAGACAAACAGCGGAACGATGGTAACCGTCACATAGATCAGGAATGCCGGTATTTCAAACATTTTCGGGAACGTACCGTCATAGTTGATATGGCAGTCAATGAGCTCCGGGTCGACAGGGAAAATCAGCAGGCAGCACGAGTAATACAACGCCAGGATTATCCCGAGCGCGACCACCACGCCCAGTATTTTTTTTCTTTTTACGTTTTCCTCCATCAATAAAACCGATAGAGGGATCATTATGGGCCAGACTATATCAGAAAATAAAAGAAAAGCATAGGTGCTGATTTTAAGGCTGATGAATTCACCCGGTTTCGTCAATGCAAGCCATACGAACCCCTCGGCAAACTGCTGAATTGCGAAAAGAAAGGGAATACTTGCAAATACCCTTTGCGAGGGTTTAGTTACTACCCTGGTGGTTGCGACTCCGGCAGCGGTAAGCACAGCGCCTGCGGTAAAGCTGGCAGTTGCCGAGAAACACATGATTTTCCTCCTCCATCCGGAAACCGGTCAGATGATTTATTTAAACCTGCGAAAAATTTAAGAAGCAAACATTGCAGGCGGGATCATACGGTGTCAATTACATTTATTATCAATCATTAACCACGAAATACACGAAATGGGGGGTCTTGCTTTCGTGTGGTTCGTGGTTTTATATCCTACCCTGCTTTCCGGAACTTCTCGTATCTCATTTCAAGCAGGCCTCTGTCCGGGTACTGGTTCGCCCTGCCCGAAAGAGCAATCTTCTGGCCGTGCATGTAGCATTGGGCCGTATCCATCTTGGAGAATGTCGTGGAAGCAATAAAGGCGTATGCTCAGAATATTTTTTCATCGGCTAAATAATCGCATTACCAGTACTTTCACAAATCAACGCCAGGCTGAACCAGGTGGATTTCCCCCGCTACCGGTATCCGGAACATGTCATTTCTCAACAGTCGTGTGGAAAAAAACAGGACTTCCATGTTTTCGACTATACCCGTCTCAGGATTAAGACGCACAATAACATCATCGCCCAACTCTTCTGTCTCCTGACCTGCATAAGGTTCTGTGAAGTTTATGTATAGTATATCAGCTTCCCTGTCATAAGAAAACTTCATTTCTTTTCCCATTCTATTATTCCTCCGCTTATTTTTCTTGTTACATAGGCCGTGATTATCCAGTCGCGTTCCACCGGATCGGTATCGCTCACAACCACGACTACGGCATATCTGCCGCTCCTGATATCCTCATAAAACCTTGTAAAAAGTCTTGCATTCGGGAACCTGTCACTCTTGCGAACGCTGTCCGGGTCAGTCAATGCACCGATCAACGCCGACTCATATTCAGGAAGAAGATCAGGATGATGGATTTTGATATGCTCATACCGTTCATCGGTCAATACCACCTCTCTGCCAAGATAACCGCAATGGATTTTAATCATTATTTATCCCGGATCCCCGCCCAATTCATTCATGTAATAAAATAAACATCAGTCTATATTATCCGTCAACCAATATATCAGTCAATCCCCCTGACTCCCGTGTAAAGACCCATCTTTAACCACGAAATACACGAAAGGCACGAAATGGGGATTGCTATCCTGCTTTCGTGTGGTTCGTGTCGTTCGTGGTTTTATATCCTACCCGACCTTCCGGTACTTCCCGTGTCGCATCTCAAGCAGTCCCCTGTCCGGGTACTGGTTTGACTTGCCTGGAAGGATTATCTTCTGCCCATGCATTCCCTGCAGGCAATGCTTCAGCTTCGGCCCATCTTCTTCTTTATGGATGTTGCTGTGGATATGTACGGTAAACCTGGGATCGGGATATCCATACAGGTTTATTTAATAAACCCCAATGTAATTAATACTTGAAATAATGCGATAATCCCACTTAATAGGATAATGAAACAAGTCATAATTTATCTCGATAACTGCTGTTTTAACCGACCATATGATGACCAGAGTCATCTCTCTGTAAATTTGGAAACAGAAGCAAAACTTGCGATACAGGAACTTATCAATGATAATAAATTAAATCTTGTCTGGTCTTTTATCCTGGATTTTGAGAACAACGCCAACCCGGATGAAATTATACGAGATGAAATATTTTTATGGAGAATAAAAGCATCATCAATTATATTTAATAATGGCAATATTATCAATACCGGTAAAAAGCTCAAAGATCTTGGATTCAGCAATAAAGACTCATTGCACATCGCGTCGGCAATTGAAGGCAAGGCCGATTACTTTATAACAGTTGATAAAAAGATATTGAGCAGAAGACATCATGTAAAAGAACTACTGATTTTAAGCCCGATTGATTTTATAACCCTTTTGGAGGACTTGAAATGAAATCCGATACCGTTATTAAACAAGAAGGTTTTAAAGCCCTGAAAGAAAGACTTGGTGAAATAGACATGGAGCGTTTCATCGTTCTTGTCAACCGTGAAAAATTCGATTATACCAGGTGGAGAAAAGAGCTTTTTGAGGATTTATCTCTTGATGAGCTTGCCGACCGTGCTGATAAGTTTTCCAGGAGCCTGTAATAATACTATCACACCGCTTTCCGGAACTTTTCGTATCGCTGCTTCAGTAATACCCTGCTATCCACTTCACCTTTCCACGCCCCGCTGCAGGGCCGTGGTCACAGCCGCCTACTCTATAGATCCATACATAATCGCTTCTTTCCCATATCTAGTGAAATCATCAATGATAAATACATCCAGGCAAATCATTACGGCTACCGCGTCCTCGATTCATTGATGAATTTGAACACCTCGTGGTCTGCGGGATATATCTTTTGAAAAATCTTCTCTGCCCTGTCAAAATCGATCAATGCCCTGTCTTTCTGTTTCCTGTCACTATAATATATTCCCCGGTACAGGCAGATATTTCCGAGCGCGATATCATCATTCTTATATTTACCCTCGATTGTTTCAAAAAATCTTACCACGTCGCTATCGTAATCGGTGTTATAATAATTTTCAACTATCTGCTTCAGGGTTTTATGACTGCGTGGCTCAAGCCTGACATATTCAACAGCGTATTCCATTGACCTGTCCCTGTCCTGAATGCCTGTAGCCATTCTATGGGCAAAATAGGCCGCATCTTTCTTCAATTCAAGGTCTGTATATTTCTCCAGAGCGACAGCCGCATGCCGCATTGCCGCTTTATAGTCCTTGTTTTTCATGTACGCAAACGCCAGATTGTAGTGACATTGCGGATTTTCGTTGTTTCTTTCGAGGGAAGAATTGAAATACCGTATCGCTTCCTTGTAATACCCGTCATCCAGATTGATAAACCCCATAATATAAAAAGACCTTGCCGTAGCACAGTTGTTCTTGAGCGCAATGCCTATGTAATGTTTTGCCAGCCCGATGTTCGTTTCATTCTGCTTTTCGGTGCTGTTTTCCGAATAATGGGTGTAAACCTCATAATAGTAGATACCGAGGGTTTCATGCAACTCGTACCTGGCAGGGTATTTTTCTATCAGGGCCTTAAGGGCTTTTTCAGGAGAAAAGGTTACAATCTCGAACTTACCGGTCGACCTCCTGATCTGCGACAAAGTCTCGTTATGCTTAAGATTTTCTAGCGAGAAAACCCCATGCCCGATGCTTTTTGCAAAGTAATCGAGGCAAAGCATCGTTTTCTTTATTGTGATCGCCACATCTTTCTCATCCGGGTCGGCTTTTTCAAGGATATCGAACGCATCGAGATATTGTTTATCGTCGATGAGCATATCAACGCTGGAAATGTCAGGCGCCTTTGCGGCCATAAAGGTACAGGCAATTGCGACCGGTATAATAATTCTTTTCATTTTGGACTCCTTGTAAGCCTTTATCCTTTTACCGGGAAGCGGCATATCCGTAAAAGTTTATTTTTTCGTGCAGCCAGTTGAAGGCTGCGGTGCGGTAGCGGATGTCGGTAAGGGATGTCATTTGCTTCTTAATACTCTTCAAAACCATCATCAAGACGATCCATCAGGGCGTCGAGAAGCTCCTCTCTCTTTTCATCCTTGCTGTGGTTCACTTCTGCGGCAAGGCCGTCAAGAAAATCCTCGAAATCTTCTTCATCGAGGGTGAATATAAAAGACTTTCCTTCGACCTGGGCAACGCGGATCTTTTTCAGTATCGATTCGTCGATCGCGATGCTTTCAAGTAGTGCGTCGCGTTCTTTTTTTGAGATAGTGATGGTTTTCATGTTGTTTACCTCACACCGCCTTCCTTAGATTTCCTCGTTGCAGCAATCACCCTCCCCACCTTTCAACCCCGCGCTGCAGGGCCGTAATCTCGACCGCCTCGCTGATGGATGAGAAGAGTGAGTTCTGCCAGTTGGTATTGAACGGGTTACCGGTCATTATCCGGTATTCATTGGTAAACCGGGACGGGTACTGTTCCCGGATCAAATCCCAGTAACCGAGTATAATGTCCCTGCGGGATTTCAACAACTCACGCGATGGAAGCTTCTCTCTTTTCCTGTTGTTCACTTTCGGATCAGCAGGCAGCAGGTTCCACAGGTCATTGTTGCGCCAGAGTGAAAACGGGATTACATGGTCCATATCGAATGTATCGTTCAGACGTTTACCGGTCCATACGCATTCAAGCGTTGATGAATTGCTGAAAACAGCCCTGCTCAACTGCGTGTCTCTCTCGGTGACCGGCATCTTCAATAAGAGATCTATCACCCCTGAAGCCGGTATCTCGCTGCCCGATATGGCAGACGTGAGCTCTCCCCAGCGCATGATGAGCGCGTCATTGATCCAGTGCCCCATGAGCGAGAGCTCCCGCCAGATGTCTGCTGAAAACACGATGCGCCTGTCCCGTGCGTTGTATTCGAACACTTTTTCATCGTCCAGCGAACCGCCTGCATAGACAACCGGCCCCCTGATTATTGCAGTTGATACTTTTTTAAATACCCCGGCATACAACTGGTTCTTCCATGAAAGGTCGACATCACCTGCGAGATCCATGTAAAACCGGCTCAAACCGCCCTGCCTGCTGTACGAATCAATCAGATCGTTCATCCCCGACCTGAACAGGATCGACTTGGTGCCGGTCTTTTTCTCTCCATTAAGCTGCGGTATAAAATCAGGGCTTTCGAACAGGGGCCAGTAATACATGATCCACCGGTCGACCACGCTCTTGATGTCTACGCCGACCCTGCCGTCAGGATACCAGCATGCAGAATTGTACCCGGTCTGCGCAATGTCGCACAGCGCCCTGAACAGCGCCAGCTTGTACGTCGCCGTTTTTTTGTCCCTGTTCAGAATGCTTTCGATCTTGTCGATTGCCCTGCCTTTGAGCGAGCCAAGCTCGAATATCATGATCGCCCACCTGATTCCCTGCCTGCCCAGGCTGTCTTCGTCTTCATGGTACGATATCCTGGCAAAGCCGATGCGCTCAAACAGAAGCGTGTAGTATTCCGATGGGCGGATGATGAAGAGCCTTCCGTCGGAAAGCCTTCCCGTGTCATCGATACCGGGTCTGGTCAATGGCACCGACAACAGAAGCCTGCCGCCCTTTTCGAGATTGTTCCTTATGGTAAATGCAGCGTCGAATAACAGCTCATCGGGCAGGTGCATAAGCATTGCCGAGCACAATATGCCGTTAAATAGCTTTTCGTAAAGGGGCTTTTCTGACGGTATTGCGCCCACCCTCACCCGTTCTTTCAATGCTGGTGTATGTGAAAGTGAATAATCAGCCATCTCCTGCGAGGCATCGACACCGTATGCATCGTATCCCAGCGAAAGGAGTATCGAAAGGTCCCTGCCCGTGCCTGAGCCGATATCGAGTATCCGGGTTCCGGGAATAAATGCAGTTGAGAAATATCTGCTGATTCCCTCGCCCCTGTTCGAGCCGTAGAGCTCGGCAGTGTCTTTGACGTGGGTGGAGTAATAGGTTGTGGTTTTGGAATCCATGGATTAGATGGCCTTTAATTTTTCAACAACCTCAATATCTGCATGTGCAAAATTGAAATTACTAAGTTCTTCAAGTTTTACCCATTTTGCATCATTATGTACATTCAGCACCATTTCATCTGTAATCATATGTGCGAAATATGTATTAAGTTCAATATTTTCAAAAATATTTTTCATATAGAATTTATCTATCTTTATATCAAGATTTAATTCTTCTTTTATCTCCCTCACTAAGCATTCTTCAGCTGTTTCGCCTTCCTCAATCTTTCCTCCTGGGAATTCCCACTTAAGCGCTAGTCTATCAAACGCCGACCTTTGCGTTATAAGAATTTTCCCATCTTTCCTGATAACAGCTGCTGTTACTTTTATCATTGGATTAGCCTGCTATCAATTTATTTGTTTTCTTATAAAATTTTGCAGGAATTGGTCTTTCAAGCCTCCATGTTATACTCATTGGACGAGAACCTTCGTGAGTTACATAGCTTGCAAGACCGAGATAAGTATATGCTGAAGCTCCGAGTTCGTTTTTTTTATATTCTCTTACGAATAAAGCTATTTTACTGCCTTGTTCTTTGTGGTTAATATACCTTAAGCCAGTTGTTGAATTATCAGGTGTCGTGCTTTGTGATTGCCAATGAAAAAGAGTCTCATTTATTGAATAATCATTATACATTGTTGTAGGTGAGTAATCCTTGTCAGATTTATTAAGTGTAATTAAAAATACATCGAGCTTCTTATCTGGTATATATTTAACCCCTTCTCGCATTGCCGGCATATTATCTTTTGTATAGAAACCGACAGCGCTAAGCAATTGATCCCGGCTATAAGTGCAATATAAATCGAGTGGGCAATCAAAACCAAGATCAACTTTTTCATCAATGAAGTCAATTTTTTCATAACGATATTCAAGTAGCTGAATCAATTCGTTAAACATGACAGGATTATTTTTTAGTGAAATAATACTTTCTATAATATTTTTAAAGCCAGTATCTTTAAGAGATTGAGACCATATAGTATAATGAAACATTAAGAGCATTTTAATTTCATTTTCATTAAAGCTCGTTTCTTTTTTTGATTCAATTACCGGAAAAGTATCAAGTAAAAATTTGATCCAATTACGCGAATCAATGGAACATATTTTTTTTAATCCACTAAAAATTATCTTTTCATTCTCCTCTTTAAAATCATTCCATACGCCAGCCTCAACACACAGTCTGCTGAAACTATCCTTGCTATATAAATCTTTTAACTCAAGATGATAATACTCAATAAACTTTCTTAAAAACGGTTCGAATCCTGTATCTTCTTTAAAGCTCGCAATCTTTCCTATCAGTGCAGCTCTTGAACCCAATGCCTTTTTAATGTTATCGAGTATATGTTCTCTAGCTTTCTTTTCTAATGATATATAACACCCTCTCGGCAAGTTAGGAAAACTTTCCTTGATCTCTTTCTGAATACCATGATTAGTATTAGACAAAAGGGCCTTAAATTTTTCTTCAAAGCTATACTTCTTGTTTGCCTGTCCAATAAAATCTAATACGGTAAGGCAATCCTTACCCTCAACCAATCTAAGACCACGCCCCAACTGTTGTAAAAAAACCGTTAAACTCTCGGTTGGTCTTAAAAACATAATAGTGTTCACTTCTGGAATATCTACACCTTCATTATAGAGATCCACTACAAAAATAAATCGTATTTCACCACGGACTAGTTTTTGTTTAGCATCATTTCTTAATTTGTCATCTGAATCAGAAGTTAGTGCGATTGATCGTATATTCTGTTTATTAAAAAAACCAGCCATATACTCAGCATGTTTGATTGAAACACAAAATCCAAGTCCCTTAACATCATTAATATCCGTACAATACCTGTCAAGGGATCGTATTATTTGTTTTGTTCTGAAATCATTACCAGTGTAGACATTATCAAGTTCTGATTTATCATATCCGCCACGTGACCATTTTAAAGAGCTTAGATCTACATCATCAGAAATGCCAAAATATTGGAATGTAGATAATAGTTTTCTTTCTATCGCTTCAGGAAGACGTATTTCGGCGGCTATTCGATTATCAAAATATTCCAGAACACTTTTTCCATCCATGCGTTCAGGTGTTGCAGTTAAACCAAGAAATATCTTTGGTGTATAATATTCAAGAATTCTCTGATATGATGGTGCTGCTGCGTGATGAAATTCATCAATAATGATATAATCATAAAAATCAGATTTAGTATATTTGTGGAACTCCCTTGAATTAAATGTCTGAATTGACATAAACAAATAATCTATGTTTGAGGGTTTATTATTACCGACAAACAACTCACCAAAATTCGGTTCTCGTAATACAGCCTGAAAACAAGAGATACTCTGTTTTAATATTTCTTCTCTATGTGCTATGAATAAAAGCCTGTTCGATTTGCCTTTATTTTCAATTCGATATCTTTTATAATCAAAAGCGGATATAACCGTTTTACCTGTTCCAGTTGCCGCAACAATAAGGTTTTTCCAGTGATCTCTTATTTTTCTTTCAGCATCCAACTTATCAAGAATCTCTTTTTGAAAAGGATATGGTGTTATTGTAAAATTATATGTAAACCCTGTCTCACTTAAACCTCTTTCATCTTTTAACGCTTTTTCCAGGTTTATCTTTTCAGCCTGGGTATACGATGCAAATTCATTATTATTCCAATAGTTTTCAAAAGTAGCTTCAATTTTCTTGATTGTTTCCGGCTGGTCTTTCGCAGTTAACTTTACATTCCACTCAAGTCCGTCTGACATTGCTGCATTTGACATATTTGATGAACCGACATATGCAGTGGTATAACCTGTATCACGGTAAAACACATAGGTTTTAGCGTGCAGTCGAGTTCTCTTTGTGTCGTACGATATCTTTATTTCGGTATTAGGGAGTTCTCTTAATGTTTCAACAGCTTTAATATCCGTTGCACCCATGTATGAGGTTGTTATAACCCTTAACTTATTATTTTTTGTAAATTCTTTTAGTTCTTCAATAATAAGTCTTAATCCGCTGAACTTGATAAATGAAACCAACATGTCTATTCTATTGCAGCTTAATATTTCTTTTTTAAATTCAGAGGATATAGTCGGTTCCAGCGGTGCACCAGTAAAAAGGGAACTTTGCGATATGGATGTTTTAGGACGCACTATTTCAATGTTATCATCAATGGCATATATAGTATTTTGTTTTTCAAGAAAGGCAAGCAATAGCTCGGCTTTCTTTTCTATGATAAATTCTCGCAAATCATCTTGTTTTACGGAAATCGCAATATCATCAATAATTTTATTACAGAGTTCTATCTGGCTAGATAAATCGGCACCACTATCCTTGAGATTAGTTAATCCTTTCTCAATGATTTCAGATAAATACTTTGATAAAATCCGAGGCGACTCTTCTTCTCCAATCTTTTCCGTTTCGACTTTAAATTTTTTATCACTAATCTGAGTATCTAAAAGTCTACTAATTACTTGCTCGTAAATTCCAAATTTCATGAATCCTCAGTTGCATTGCTATAATTTCTTCTATTTCACATCTAATTGACCCATTGAAAAAATATTAAGAATGAGATATGATATCTATAGGTGATTATTAAACATAAGCTTTTCCTGTAGCCCATTGCTATATTGAAATAAATGTTTATCTCTAATGAATTCTGGCATGACCCGATGAATTACTCTATGATGATTGGGGCAGATAATAATTATATTATCTGCATCATTATTCAAGGACTGTGTAAAAAAATCAATATGATGAGCCTCGCTTATCTTTGTGCCATATTTTTCAGAGTAACAATTTCCACATATCTGGCAGCGATGATCATAGAGAATTTTTAAACTTTCTGCAATTGATCTATTAAGCCTTCTCTGTTTAATTACTACTTCTCTTTCTACTATTGATGATGTTGGATCATATAATTCATAGTTCATTTCTAATTCATAATTATCTTCAGTTATTTTACTCTCTTTTATATAACTATTAAAGTCATGTATTTGATTTATCGGGATACACTCTACAGAAAAAACACCATCAAATCTAGTTGAATAAATCAGCAGATATTCTTTCATATACTCGGGCAGGGATATTTTCTGTTTTTTTTCAGAATTCTTTCTTAGACATGACAATTTATTATAACTTTCTTCGAAAACATTCCTGAAATAGCCAGCTAAATTACTCGATTGAGAATACCTTACTTGTAAAACATCTTTATGTTTTTTAAATTTTTCTTCATCGAATGTCTGATTTTTTAATTCTGCATTAAAACTCATATTATTAATAAGCAATTTAATATTTATCTTATTACCACGATTTAAAAAATCCTTTAGGTTAGTTTGAAATAGATATTGCTCTGAAGCCGGGATTGAAAAACCTTCATGAAGCAATGACCAATCAATTTCCTTTCGATAAAGAAAAGACCTTACGGTATCCATTAATTACCCTTAAACTTTGTTCATGTGGTTGTATAAAATACAAATCCGTACTTTTTCTCTCCTGAGAACCATTTCGATCAAAATACAAGAAACGATATCCTACCCCGCTCTTTTTAATCGTCAAGCGGTATTTAGCCGTTCGACTTAAATTACTATATAATTTTACATAGCCGCCGATACCGGATGCACTTTCTGCCTGTCGATAACTCCTGGCCCATCCAACAATTATTTGATATACTCCTTCGTCTGCCCGTGCGAAGCCTCCCTGTGTGAGTGCGAAGCCTACCTTCAGGTACTCCCTTCCATGGAGGGGGTAAAGAGTCTTTTATTGATGTCAGGATACTGGCAGCCCATACCGGCATGGCCAATATAGCATACCGGTTGCGGATAAGGTAGACCTTGCAGGTTGAGGTTGAGGATATTTATCATCTACCCATCAATATTCGTAGTCAATATCTTCAACCATGTATAAGGTTATTGAACAGAGTATTTCATTTGCTGGTATTACTTCGTCTTCGTGAGAGTGTACTCATTCGGCAAGGTGCTTCTTTGGCCAGATTAGAAGGAATGTACGGTTCTCTACGAATTTCATTATATTACTCTATCTGTTATTTTTTTGTATCGCCAAGCACAACATGCTGTTAACTTGCCGATTATCAAAATGGTCCCATACACAATTTAATGACTTATACAGCGATCATTCTGCTTTTGGCATCCGTGAATCAATGATTTTAACAATAGGCACTGTTTTATAACCATTTTTTGTTTGATATTTATAAGTGCCAACATAAATTGCACATTCATTATCATTGACTTTAATTAATTGATCGTCATAGTATATTTTATCTTTTTCTTTTTGAAAATAGACCGTATGTCCTAAACAATATTCATCATCACCATCCCTGCAAACATTCGCCAAAATAAAATTATCGAGAACTTGAAAAACTTTGAAAGACTGAACATCTTCACATTTTTGATTTCGTATTGTTTTCTGTATCGATGTTTGTGTTGTTTCACAGCCACAGATAAATATTAGTAAAAATATAATTATCCTTTTCATGTTATACCTCCATCATATTAAATTATTCAAATGATTTATTGAATAACCGCCCTTAGGTGGCTTGAGATTTATTATCTAATATTGCTTAAAATTCATCAATTCGTATCGAGGTAGAAACTGTCTTTGCCTTACCTTTTACCATTGTTTCTGAAACAAAAATAATTTCACCTTGTTTATGGGTATAAAAGTCTGAACGAAGCATTTTAAAATATCCTTTCCTAAAATGAGGTATCTTTGAATGATGTGTATTTTCAGATTCAGTAATTTTTTCAGACAATTGGATAGTAACGTTTCTTTCTGATCGTTTTTCATTTCTTTCTTTAGTAATTCTTGGTACTCCATCAGTCACACACTCAGGAAAGCATTTCATATATGCAATTGTATTGATAGCAAGTCTAAAGATATTGGCTAATATGAGTGACTTTTCATCCTGTTTTCTATTCAGATCCGAATAGAATTTATCTGATAGACGGCCATGTTGAGTACCATGAGAAAAATAAAGCTCTATAGAATTATCTTCATATAGACTAAGCGATAAAGCATAGCCATTAGTTTCATAGGGAATATGTAAGCCAAACGTATAAATAACACAATTACTAAGACTCTTTGTTTTAAAGTATACGACAGTTTTATTTATACCATTATCGTATAGATATTTCCTTATGCTATCCAAATCCGAAAGTGGCGTTTTTACAAGAAAATCTCGTAATTGCTTGTCTAAGAAAAAAATATGTAAGAAATCCCCTTCAGAATCCTCTTTCCATAACTCCCAGCCGGTCAATAAAAGTTCTCTTGATTCTGCATTTTCGCCATCTGGTAAAGGTGCATTTATTAGATTATATCTTAGTAGATTGAAAATCTGTTTGTCAGAGATATTAGGTGTAATTTTCTTTTGTGTTCCATAAAGATCGTTCCAAAAAAACTTTAATGGTGAGCTATACCATATTTTTTTTGCCATTTCGATACATCTTCCATATTAAAACTAGTTTTGCATAATTATATTTCTCACTATGGGTTATGCAATTGAATACAACGACCCCCTTACCAGATACGAGCCGCAGCTTGTGTGATAGCTCGTGTGACGACCACCGCAGGACATGAATTGGGCGAGGAGATCATTGAAGATGCTTCTAATCTGTTAGGTGTGTGGCATGCTATATTAAACATCTTCTTATTTTATAACGATCCATGTCGTTTCGCCGTTCGTACTTTTTGATGGTCTCTTTTCTGTTTTCCATCCATAATCTTGCATACCGAATATCGTGTTCATTGCTTTCGGCACAAGACCGTATGCAACATTATCTCGGTTGGAAATATCTTCCGGTATTTCATCTTTAAGACGCTCTTGAATGCCACGCCATGGCAGCCCATTCTTTCTGATTTTTTCGATGAACTCTCTATCAGACTTTAAGGAATCGATAGCAGCTGTTTCGAACGAAATGCCTTCTTGGTTCTCATCTTTAGAAATGCATACATTCTTCTTATCTTGTGATATATACTCTTTATTATCTTTTACCTGTCGTTTCCTGTTGTAATTACTAAAAAAATAACTAAAAGGTCCTAGTTTTATTTTCCCAAAAGAACTACCCTTTTTAGACAATGGTATTGAAAATCCTGTACCGCCCTGCCATATACTCAAACGAGTCCCTGTGCGCCCGAAGGTAAATGGACCTATTCGAAGTCGCCAGCTCATAGTACTCTCCAGTCACAAAGCTATCTCCGGTCACCCGGCCTATACCTATCGTCTCGGCTCAAAACAAGGGTTGTTGTCATCCCCGGTCGTTGAGCCTGTCGAAACGACCGATGCCACCGAGGCGAACGTTATTCACCACCGGCCCCAATCCTACCCCGCTCTTTTTAATCGTCAAGCGGTATTTAGTCAGCCGACTTTAATTACTATATTATTTTACATACCTTCCGATACCGGATACACTTTCTGCCTGTCTATAACTCCTGGCCCATCCAGCAATTACTTCACAGCGCCACATCCCCGGCCCGGCATCTTTCTCTTGTGCCCCCTCCGGAATCACCTGCATAAATCCGTTCTTTGTCCGTTACAAGTCCGTTACTGATCTGTTACTAATCCAGTACAGATCAATCATTAATCCATAACTGCTTCATGCCCTCTCCGGTGCGCTATAGGGATATCCCCAGCCTCACCAGCACCCTGCCCAAAAACGACAACTCAACATCCACGATAACGCTTATCTCGCCTCCCCGGTCATGCCGTGAGAACATGAACCTGCGGTTTACGGCCTTCTTCACGAACCTGGCGCTCCTGATCTCGCGGTCAAGCACGTCAAGCACATCATTCTCAACTTCAGCCCGCTCTGCTTGACTTAGGTATTCTATCTTCTTCCCCTCTCCCTCAGGGAGAGGGGTCAGGGGTGAGGGCATACCGGCAGCCCATGCCGGCATGATTAACATAGCATATATGCTGCGGGTAAGGTAGACCCTGGGGGTAGAGGCTGATTATTCCGTGGATAAATAAAATACGGTCATTGGGGCACAGAGGGCAATGTGGCAGGGTATGGGAATACTGTACTGTTTACACGGCCTTTGAATACTGCCTGACGCTCAGGATCTCGTCTGACTTGAGAGGTTCGATGCAGGATACCGGGACCGTTATTACGGCAATCGTTTCTCCGAGAGCGTTAACTACTTCGAGGACACAGCCTTTCTCTCCGCCATCAGGGTGGTTCACGAAATCAACCAGCGTGGCGACATCACCTTTTTTGAGGCCATACTTGTCTTCATCTATTATCAGTGACACTCTCTGGTAAAGTTCCATATCAAATCCTCCTTTCGGGGATCAGCGTTATGAACTGAAACACCCCGTCGGCTTTCCTTTTCATCCAAATAGTTGTAACTCTCAGGTTTTGATTGGATGTCCCGGTCAGCTTTCCAGTCACCGTATAAAAGGTGCCGTATTCATCTGTTTTATCTTCAATGGCCTCGTTCTGGATGATCATTGATTTGATGTCATTTATCAATATACTATAATTTTCGATAGTATAACCGGCTTTCTTAAGATATTGGGATTTATCGTCAAAATCCCTTTTAACCAGCAGATACCTGGTAAATTTTTCTTCAGGGATTATTGCGTCAGCCGGTATTTTCACTTTTACGACCTGTAATTCAATAAACGATTTAAGAATATATATTTATCCAAAACCGTCAAGAAAAATCATTAATACCATGCCGCACTCTTCATCACATTCAATAGCATGAACAGGATGTTCGCGCTGGGAAGCAACAAGATGTTGCGCATGCAGGCGCTGTCCAGGATGGACAAAATGCGCCTGCCTTGTCCGTCAGGATGACGATACGAGCCCTGCGCTGGTGATCTGCTGCTACTGACGTGACGGATAGTTTCGGATACGATGGATTCCTCTTTGACTGCATTACACTGCTGCTTGAAGGAAGGCACCCCGTTGCGCGACGCTCATGGATGAGCTAGTGCAGAGCGCAGGCAGGAGGCCGAACAAGCGCTCTGCCATGAAGGGCAGCCCCCGCGGCGTATGAGCGACAGGGCAGGAAGCCGTTAGTGTCGAGCGCGACAGGATGTCGAAAAAGCGCTCGACCTGCGGCTTTTTGGCTACTTTTTCGCCGGTGAAAAAGTAGCACAACCCCGGCCCGGGGTACATTTCCCGCGCTTTTTAAAGCACGCCGATTTATATCCTCACGTGATTTTTTTAACAATAATTGCTCTAATTTATGATTTGACAATATTATAAATCCCATAAAAAAATAAGCCTGACGTTGTTAAAATCATTATCATTGTATTATAAGCAGAAAGTGTGTTGATATTGAAACCAAAAGTATATATAGAAACGAGCGTCATCAGTTACCTGGTGTCATGGAGAAACCCGGACCTGGTCATGGCTGCCAATCAGGAAACAACCAAAGAATGGTGGGAAAACCGGGAACAATATGACTTGTATATTTCAGCATTTGTCATCAAAGAAGTATCATCCGGTGATGAGCAGGCTGCAATAAAAAGAATTTCAGTTTTAGAGGGAATACCGGAAATCGCCATAACAAGAGAAGTTGAACTATTTGCCTCAATGCTTATTGAAAAAATTCCCTTACCTAAACGCGCGGCTATTGATGCATTGCACATAGCTATGGATTATCTGCTGACCTGGAATTGTAAACATATAGCCAATGCAACCTTACGGCCATTGATTGAACGCATTTCACGTGAGGCCGGTTATGAACCGCCGATAATTTGCACCCCACAAGAACTATGGGAGGTATGACATGAAAAAAGACATTATTATTGACGAAATACATGAACAACGTGAAAATTATTTAAAAAGCTTGAACTACGATATGCATGCGGTTTGCGAAGATATAAAAAAAATCGAGACTAAAAACGGCAGGCCAGTTGTTCAGCCAAAGCCCAGGCCTGTAATTAAAGTCAATAAGACTGCATAAAATCACCCTCCCCATCCCTCCCTCAAGGGAGGGGGTAAGATTGCATGCCGCACTCTTCTCTGAATCCCGTCCGCCGATAGGCGGACACTGATCGGGCGTCTGTCCGAACCGAAAGGAGCGTAGCGACGTCGGTGAAAAGCTCAGGATGGGCAAAAAAGCGCTTGCTGGCGGTGTCCTCTCTTTGGACACTTTCTCTGGACAAGCAGAGAAAGTGTCACTCCCCCGGCCCGGGGAACCTTTCCCGCGCTTTTTAAAGCGCGCCGGCCCCTCTCTTTCATCGATTGTATATACTTATCTCTGTTAATTTCAACTTGACATTACTCCAAAAATAAATCCACAATGATTTGATTTTACCAAAGGAGTGCATCCTTGACTGAAAGCATCAATTGGGATGAAGTTGAAGAATATTGGCTTGAAGAAGCTGACAATGACCTGAAAGTAGCGGCCAATCTTTTCGAAAGAGAAGATTATTCATACTCGCTGTTTTTTGGCCATCTTGCGCTTGAAAAACTGCTCAAGGCATATTATGTAAAACAGATCAGGCAACATGCGCCGTTGATTCATAACCTTGAGCGGCTTGCTGTTTCAGCCGGGCTTGAGCTGTCAGACGATCAGAAGGAAAGCCTGATAAAGATCAGCACTTTCAACATAGAGGCGCGCTATCCCGATATCAGGAAAAGCTTCCGAAAATTATGTACAAAAGAATTCACGACGAAAGAACTTGATGAGATAAAAAAGGTCTACCAATGGGTCAAGTCAAAGATGAAATAATGGCAACCGTCAGAAGGTCTATCGAAGTTCTGAGGAGCAATAACATCAACATCAAAGAGGCGTACCTTTTCGGTTCATACGCTGCAGGTTCAGAACATGACTGGAGCGATATCGACATTGCGCTGATTTCCGATGACTTCTCGGAAGATCGTTACCGCGAAAGAATCAGGGTGATGAAAATTACCAGTGAAATAGACAACCGCATAGAACCCGTTCCCTATAATTCCACGCAATTCACCGACCTTGACCCCCTTGTATGGGAAATCAAGAACCACGGCATAGCGATACGCACTAATTGAAACACCCTCCCCTCCCTCCCTCAAGGGAGGGGGCAAGAATGAATACCACCATCATACACTCTTCAAGCCCCCCTGTGGGGGGTTTTGGGGGTATCTTCCCCATCCCATCAACTTATCTTCATGTTCTATGTATGTTCTACCTCGAATAAAATACGGGCCGCGGCATGCCCTGGCGTAACAATTGCGGATAAACGTTTACTGCCCGGGGAGTCGATCCCGCCTAACAGGCTGCCGGGCGGCAGTGACGGATAATCGAAAAAATTTTGTTTCACAGAAAAATTTCAAATTTTTTTTCGCGTCCTGTAACCTTTCCCCGCGGCGGATGTATATACACGGATGCCCTCTGCGATTAACCCGATGGTTAAGAGTTTCGCATGACGGCAGCGGGAGCCCGTGGAGGCCCCGTAACAAAATTAAAGGAGGCCCACAATGGCCGAAATCGATCTCAATCCCATGTTTCAAGGAGTCAGGAACAAGGTTGGTAAAATGGTATTTTACCGGCGAAACGGCGAGACGTGCATGCGCACGCTCGGAACGTACAAAAAAACGGCGACGCCGGGACAGCTCAAAATCAGGGCTGCGTTTTCAATGCTCATCGACGCCTGGAACGGCATCGCGGGGCTGATGCAGTCAGGGTGGAGCGCCCTTGCGTCGAAGAACCGCATGACCGGGTACAACGCGTTCATGAAAGCGAACTTCCGCGCGTGCGTCGAAGGCAGGCCGGTCAGGCTCTCGGCCCCGGTCGGCGATATCGCGCCCGTTGTCCTCACCGCCGCAGCCGGCGCGCCCGGCGCGATACGATGCGAGTTCACTCCCGCGCCGCTTTCAAACGGCAAACACCTGGCCCTCTTCTACCAGCAGGTATCGGGCGATCTCCAGACCAGGCCGCTCGAGCATATCGACTTCGGCGAGAACACCGCGTCTCCGGTGACCGTCACCGGCCTTGAACCCGGGGCCATGTACGCGGTGTATGCCGTGGTCACCGATCAGGCGTACGCCGGGGCAGCCGCGGTATCAGAATCATCGGGCGTCATCGCCACCGCAGGCCAGTAATCCGCCGACTTCCCCTTTCCGTTGCTGCGGCGCATCATGTGCCGCAGCAGCACCCACTGCATGCAGCACTCTTCCCTGAATCCCATCCGCAGCATGAATCGCTTTTATAAAGATGGCAACAGAGGCACAGAGGATACAGAGATATGTATGGATAAAAACCTGAGGCACCCCCCCTCCTGCTCCGGGGAACATTTCCCGCGCTTTCTAAAGCGCGTAACACTTCATGGTCAATGTAGCATACCGGTTTTGGATAAGGTAGACCTTGCAGGTAGACGTTCTAATTCATTTTTAATTGACACCGGTCATTGCATTAAATATGATATCTGTAGAAACTGAGAGGAGAATGCGCATGGAATATTCAATTCTTATTGAAAAAATTGACGACGGTTCATTGCCCGATGGATACTATTACGCCCATATTCCTGCCCTTGATCTGACCACACACGGTCTTGGCATAGAAAACGCGAGAAAAGCGGCCGAAGACCTTGCAAAACTTTGGATCGAGGAAAAGCTGGCCAATTCAGAACCAATACCCCGCGAAACTGAAAGTTATTTCAGCAAAATCGAAGTGAACAATGCCATATTCAGCGCGTGAAGATTTAAGCAGGCTCAAACGTGCCGGGTTTAGGAAAAGCGCCAGAGCGGTTCGCATATTATCTTGCGCCATCCTGATGGACGACAGACATACGTTGCCATGCACCCTGGCGATATACCCACTGGAACATTCCGAAAAATTCTTAAGCAGGCCTGTATTACTGAAGAAGAGTTTAAAAACATCTGACTGATGAATCTTCGGCCCATCCCTGACAAGAGTCATCCCTGCCCGTGCCAACTCTCCGTGTGGGAGTGCGAAGCCTACCTTCAGGTACTCCCTTCCAGGGAGGTAATAAAGAAAGACAGCCACGGAGTCACTGAGGGCACATAGTTACGGATTTGCTGAAGATACCATGCCGCACTCTTCATCACATTCGATAGCGCGAACAGGATGTTCGCGCAGGGCGTGTCAATCATGGATGATTATACACGCCCTCAACTGGTGGTCTGCTGCTACTGACGTGACGGATAATTTCGGATACAGTGAATTTCGATTATTCTCAAAATTTCTGTTACTGAAGATGAGCCACCCTGTTGCGCGACGCTCAAGGATGAGCTAGTGTAGAGCGCAGGCAGGATGCCGAACAAGCGCTCTGCCTTGAAGGGCAGCCCCCGCCGGCAACTGAGGCGGTGTCATTTTCTTTGGTTACTTTCTTTTGGACAAGCAAAAGAAAGTAACGCATGCCTGCTACTATTCGTTTTCCTCGACAGTATCCCCGTTCCCGATCATCCTCACCGCCTCGTTCTCCGGCAGCGTCTCGATGTCCTTGAGCTTCGAATTGATCTTCCTGGTGCGCGTGTCGGTCTTCTCGAGCTCGTCCCGGGCCGCGTCGAGCTTCTTCTTCGCCTGCTCGATGACCATGCCGAACTTGCCGAACTCCGTCTTCACCGCGCCCAGGACCTGCCATACCTCCACCGAGCGCTTTTCGATCGCCAGCGTCCTGAATCCCATCTGCAGGCTGTTCAGCAGGGCAGATACGGTCGTGGGCCCGGTGATCGTCACCTTGTACGTGTTCTGGATCTTCTCGAACAGTCCCGGTATCCGCAGCACCTCCGCGTACAGTCCCTCGAACGGAAGGAACATGACCGCGAAATCCGTCGTATGCGGCGGATCGACATACTTCTCGTGGATGTCTCTGGCAAACTTCTCGATCCGGGACGCAAGGGCCTTCACCGATTCTTCGACCTGGCTCCTGTCAGCGGCCTCGTATGCGTTCTGGAGCCGCTCGTAATCCCCGGTCGGGAACTTCGCGTCGATCGGCAGCCAGATGAAGCTGTCCTCGGTGTTCTTGTCAGGAATTTTAATCGCGAACTCCACGTTCTCGCGCCCGCCTTTTTTAGTTTTCACGTTTTTCTCGTACTGCTGGCGCGAGAGCAGCTGCTCCAGCAATGCCTCGAGCTGGTACTCGCCGATAACGCCTCTGGATTTCACGTTCGACAGCACCTTCTTGAGGTCGCCCACGCCGCTTGCCAGGCTCTGCATCTCGCCGAGACCTTTCTGCACCGACTCGAGCCGGTCGCTCACCAGCCTGAAGGATTCACCCAACCGCTTCTCGAGCGTGGAGTGCAGCTTCTCGTCGACCGTTCTGCGCATCTCCTCGAGCTTCTCGTTGTTGTCCTTCTGGATGGATTCGAGCTTCCGGTCGACGCCCCCGCGGATGCTTTCGAGCTTCTCTGACGTGCTTTTCGTGAGCTCGGCGACCGTGCGGGTGAACTTCTCCTCGAACGATCCCAGCGATGCAGACATCTCCTCGCGGTTTTCCCTGAGGTTTTTCAGCGTCATGCTAAAAAGGCCCTCGGTCTTCTGCTCCATCGTCACGCTGAACCGGCTGAAAAGCTCCCCGAGCTCCTTTCTGAATTCCTTGAAATTCAGGCCGTATTCGCGCCGGTTGTCGGATAACCCGCCGCCCAGAATTTTGGCGAAGTCGTTCATCTTCGAATCGATCAGCTTATAGGTCTGCTGGTAATCGGCAGGCGCCGATGCGGATTTAAAGAAGGACCTGACCAGTATGACCAGGTTGATCAGCACCAGCACCGCAAGAAGAATCATGGTTATATTCATTTGAATACCTCTCTGTTTGAATGTGCCCCGGGATGGTTTTCTTCATCTTACGCCCCCCATTAAGTGGATTGCGAAGCCATTAAAACCATCCTGTCTATCCTGAACGTGCGCTCGTCCCTGCGCAGGCTGCACCACCCGCGCACATAGCTGTGCCCGTCACGGTGGTAAATCTCGAGAGGCCGCACCCTTCGCTCGGTCACCCTGCCTTCCAGGTCGCGATACAGGAACCTGATTTCCTGGCACGTGCACCGGGCGACCCTGACCGCTTCCAGAACCTCATTTGACGGAACAATAACCGGCTCCTCGACGTCATTCACTGCCGGTTCCATGTCGCCTGTTACTTCAACGCAGACCGGAACCGGTTTGCTCTCGGGTTCTGCCGCCGTCTTTCGGGTAAGGACAATCTCGCGCAGGTTTTCATTTTCATGCTCGAGCGCACTGCGCCTGGCCCGGTACCACAGGGCCATGGCCCCGAGCGTCAGCAGGGCGATCTCCTTCCAGAACACGAAACGGTACTCGTCCAGGGGCAGGTAGAACCCGTACCGGCTTACCATGTACCCGGTCTCTTCGTTGAACGCGTCCCAGAACCCGGGCAGCGCATCCTCGATTCCCGGCGCAGGCAGCAGGGCCTCTGCAAGGATAAGGATTATGATGTACAGACCGATGAGTTTCATACATTATACCCTCTTCCACCCCTCCCCCTGCGGGGGAGGGGCCGGGGGTGAGGGAATACTACCCCCTATGCCGTTTTCTCGGCAGGCCGCGAGCCGAAATCGAACTGCTCGACCACGATGCTGTTGTCGTACACGGTCTTGCCGTTCTCATCGTCGTACCGGTACTGCTCGAGCCTTCCGGATATGAAAAGCTCTGACCCCACCGAGGCGTGCCCGGCGATGATCCTGGCCTGCTGGCCCCAGGCCGTTGCCTTGAAAAAGCCCGTTTTCCTGTTAGATCCGAAGTGGATGTCGTTGGCGATGAAGAAGGTGCACAGTGCGTTGTTGTTTTCCAGCTCCTTGAGAACCGGGGCCATGGTGACACGGCCGCTGATGCAGAGTTTGTTCATGGGTTTACCTCCCAAGTACGTTTGATTTATTCCCCGCGGGTCATCCTGTTGCAGGGTTTGCCCTCGGGTGATGGCGTTAATGTAACATACGGGGATTGGACAAGGTAGACCTTGAAGGTAGAGGTTGAATTAATTTCGCCCTCCCCCTGCCCCATCCCATCAGGGAGGGGGTATAAAAAGCCGATAATTATAGCAGTTAACTCAATACTCATCCCAGGAAACGCCCATGGAAAAACAGTTCATCATCCCCGATCCCGAGAAGAAGCTCGCGGTGATCAAACGCTTTCTTCACATCATCGCCCTGCTCCAGAACCCGAACGATTCCACGAAGTGGAACGGTACGTCCCTGGCAGACAAGCTCAGCCTGGACGAAGACCGGGTGACTCTCACCGACAAGAGCATACGCGAGTACATTAAAAATGACCTTAAAAAAAATCTCGGCATCGATGTTGGGATGGGTAAAGGCGGGCGCAGGGTAAGGCTCGCTTCTCCGATAGAAACCAACAAGCTCGCGAGCCTTATCAACGTCTACTGCCTGTTTGTGGCCAGGGATTCCTCGCGCGAGATCGTGCTCGACCAGCTCATGAAGCGCCACCCGGAGGACTGCCTGTGGATGCTGGCCAGCATTTATTTCGCGGCAAAAGACAACAAGCGCATCGAGTGCGATTACACCAACAACCAGGGCGAGGAAAAGCACTACACCCTAGACCCGTACGATCTCGTGCTGCGCAACAACAACCTGTATCTGTACTGCGGTATTCCCGGAGAGAAAAATCCCCGCCTCTTCATCGTGAACCGGATCAGGAACCTGAAGCTGACCGATCAGGACTGTCCGGATCCCGCGATGACTGCGGACGAGGCTTTCAGCGGATCGCTGGGATCGTTCATCGGTAAAAAACATTTCGTGAGGATCCGGTATTCATCCGCGATCGAGAACCCCATGGAGCAGTTCCTGAGCATAATCGACCCGGTGATCGAGAAATCCCCCGACGGCGCATGGATCGAGGCGCGCTTCAACGTGTCGGATGACAGGTACCTGTGCAAGCAGCTGTTCATGTACGGCAGGGATGTGGAGATACTCGAACCCAAGGAACTTCGCGAAGAGATGGTCAAAATGCTGAAGGAAAGCCTGGGAGTGTATTGTTGACATCCCGGGACTGTTTTATTTTTTCAGAGAACCTGCGGCTGGAGCGGCTTTTGCCTGGCACTTTTCGGCCAGCAGCTTCGCCGCCTTATATTTACCATTGCGATCCGGCCTTGCGATATCATCGGTAAGCCCCCAGCACCCGTAGCGCGAATATACGCTGCTGAGAGTAAACTGCATCGCCAGGTTCCCCCCGATCTGGAAGAATGCGTCGTCAAAATTGAATTTCCAGATATCGCCCATCCGGGTATCCCGTTCGGCCCTGATCCGGTTGGCGATATTGGCTGTATCGCCGCCGCCGTGGTCGGGTCCGCCTTCATAGGAACAAAACCCGCCTGCAAGGCCCATTCGGCGGGCGACGTTGATCCATTGCCTGCGTCCCGCTTCATTGGTTTTTCCGGTTTCATCGATTTGCGAGATTATCGAGGATTTACATCCGGTAAGAATCTCATCGGCGTTCTTCCCGTTCCCTCTTCCGCCGCCGTAATATGTCTGGCAGGCGATCGCGTAAATAAAATCTTTGGGCCTGCCGTAATTCCTTGATATGTAATCGAGCATCGGCATCACCCACCACTTCAGCATCGGTTGATGGCTGCACAATACCACTCGTACGCGCCTGTTCAGCGCCTCCCTGCCGAAAACCTGCGCGAAAATCCCTGCTATCTCGACCGTTCTGCGCGCATGATTCTCATGTTCACCGATTCCGAGGGCTTTGGCCTGGGCTTTGTTGTAACGGCTCTGGCCAAAACCGGGAGCGGTATTCCATACTTCGTTGCTGCTTTCTACGTAGATATTGCGGCCGGGGTCGAGGTTCGCCCTGAACAGCCTTGCGGTTTCCCTGATGTATTCCCGGTCGGCCGAAACGGGGATATTGATCCACGGGTCCATTTTCACGAGATTGCACAGCTCGATGACGTACTCCCATGCGGCGCCGTCGTTTTTGCCGAGTGACGGAATGCGGTTCTGCGAGGCATCTTCTTTTCTCTTGCGGTTCGCCCATTTCGTCTGCCGCGGATAATCGGGATCACAGTCATTGGCCATGGTGAAGTTCATGAAACGGATCGTGGAAAATTTAATGCCGGTGAGCGCAGAAATAAATTTGCCGGTAAAGGTTTTCTTGGCGGAAAGCGAGTACCCCGGACGGAGCATCCTGAAGGACCTGAACCCGCTCCCTTCCCTGCCGGATGCGGTCCGCCTTGTTTTCGTGAACCCGATTATGATCAGGCCATGATTTGCAGCGGGTGGCCCCATGACGATAAAATCGAAGGTAGTGAGGTTCGAGGCCGGATCATAGGCCTTGTTCCTCACCGAACCCCCCGCGATTCCTCGGACTTCAGCGCTGCCGACAAACGAACATTTATATCTTCCGCTGGCATCGATCCGGTATGCTGCAGGGTCATCGATGCCGCCACTCCATTCCGCTACCGGCCGATAATCGACAACAAACTGCGCATCCACCCTGGGCCATCCCTGCCGATCGACCTGACCCGGTCCAAGAGGACGGCTCCCATCCGCCCCATTCCATCGATTCTCCTCTTTGACAATATCGACAAAGGTGCCGCCCCGTTCTGCGAAATTGATATTGATGCCGAGCTGCCCGGCAAAAAGCGCAGGCGCCGACAGAAGCACCAACAGAATAACACGGCATATCATTCGTTATCTCCTTTTCAAAACACCGTTATATTTCGTTCCCAATCCTTTCGCCAGTACCCGGGGCCGGCAATTCCGGTCGACGAGGACTTCAGCCCACCGAAAAAAAATATTAAAAAATCTCAATTTTCTTGACAATTTTTACGCCGCGTTGTTTATGGCAACCCTGGCGGTTACAGAGAGAGGGAAACACCTGTTCCCATTCCGAACACAGCAGTTAAGCCTCTCATCGCCGATGGTACTGCACGGGGCACTGTGTGGGAGAGTAGGACGCTGCCAGGTTGCCATCATACAATTATACCGTGAAGCGCCTCTATCGGGGCGCTTTTTTATTCCTTCAATCCCCCGTTGCTCGGGGCTATGCGGTAGTACAATCCTGCGGGCATCAGGGACTGCGCTAAAATCATGAGCTTGTTCCACAGGCCCGGTATGCAGATCACCCTGTTCTTTTTCAGGTCCCTGAGCGATATGTCGACCAGCTTCTCGACCGGCATCCAGCGCACGAACCCGGCCTTGTTGCTTTCCGTATCCAGCCCGATCCTCTCGTGAAAATCGGTCCTGGTGAATCCCGGGCACAGCGCCTGAATCCTGATCCCCTTTCCCATGTTCTCGATGTGTATCGCCTCTGAAAATTTGTTGAGGAACGACTTGGTGCCGCAGTAGACCGCGACCCGCCTTCCGGCCCCGAACGCGCGCAGCGACGACACGTTGATGATCGTTCCCTTTCCGCGCGCAAGCATGTTCGGGAGCGCGGCATGGATGAGCCTCATGGGCGCGAGGCAGTGGACCGAAAGCATGTTCTCCTGTCCCGAAAACTCTTCGTTGTGAAAGAACTCGTTGGTACCGAAGCCCGCGTTGTTCACCAGCACCTCGATGCCGGGCTCGCCTGAGACCCTTTGGGCAAGCGACTCGATCTCGTCCCTGTTCGAAAGCTCGCACAGCACGACCTCGACCCTGACGCCGTATTTTTTCCCGAGCTCGTCGGCCAGGGACCGGATCATCTCTTTCCTCCTGCCGGTGATGATGAGATCATACCCATCGGCCGCGAACCTCCTGGCGAACCCCGCGCCGATGCCCGATGTCGCCCCCGTGATCAAAGCTATTTTTCCCTGCATTGCGTTCTCCTGTTATCACGCTGAAAACAATTAAATCCTTATGACTGAAACGCCCTTCCCTTTAACGAAATCCGTCAGTGAGCATCGCCCATGCTCCTGATAAACCGGGCGACCGCGGCCCTGTCCCTCTCGGTTGCCTGCGGCAGCGGCGATCTCACCGCAGCGGTTATGGGGATTCCGGTCTGCCTGAGATACTCCTTGAGCACGGCCTGCCTGGGAGATATGGCGCTCATGCCGACCAGCGACAGAACCTTGAATCCGTATTTCTGCACCGGTACCGGCAGCGAGAACGAATTCATGACCGGCAGAAAATCGAAAATCCGGTCCTGGAGCTCCCGCGCCCCTGCGTGGTCTCCCGCGGTCCAGGCGTTGTAGCACCCGGCCACGGTCCGGGGCGATATCGCGGCCACGGTGCACATGACGCCGTCTCCGCCGTGGTTGAGCGTTTCCAGGAGCAGGAACCCGCTGCCCGCGAAATACGAGAGGCCCGCCTCTTCCCTGAGCGACGTCGCGCGCTTCAGTGTCGGCAGGTTCATCGAGCTGTCCTTGATGCCCGAGATGCGCTCAAGGCGCAGCAGCCGCGCGAACTCGTCCGGTGAGGGACGAATCCCCGTTATCTGGGGGATATGATAATACATGAGCGGCTTTTCGGTAAGCGCGCCGAGCTCGCTGTAATACCGGATGCAATCTTCGACCGTGATCTTAAAATATGTGGGCAGCACCGCCAGATAGGCGTCCACGGCAACGCTCTTGGTCTGTTTGAGAAAAAGCCCGGCCTCGCGCAGGCTGCAGCAGCCGACGCATGATATGACCGGTATCTGGCCGCCCACGAAATGGACCGCGCGCCTGATGATCTCGAGGCGCTCCTCGAACGTGAAATAGGGCAGCTCGCCGTAGCTTCCCAGCACCAGCAGCCCGTGGCATCCTCCGTCGATATAGAAGTGCAGGAGCTTCTCCAGCCCCTTGAAATCGACGCTCTGGTCGTCCATGAGCGGCGTGGGCACCACCGCGTAGACCCCGCTGAACGTTTTATTGCCTGAACCGGTTTTTTTCATCGCTTACCTCTCACGACATGATTAGACGCCATTGTATTCATTTCACGGGAATTTGCATTAACATAGGTTAATTTTTTTTTGAATCCGCCCCGCCCGGCTCAGTGCGCTCCGCAGATGGACCCGGCCGCCATCCTCCCGGTCAGGATGCAGTTGGATATGAAGGTGCCCTCGAGCGAGCTTTTGCCGTTTATGCCGCCGCCCCCGAATCCCGCGGCCTCGCCGACCGCGTACAGGCCCGGCACCGGCTTCCCGTTCTTCGCCACGACCCTGCTCCCGAGGTCGGTCCTGATGCCGCCCAGGCTCTTTCGCGTGAGCATACGGTACCTGACCGCAATGAGCGGCAGCGCCCCCGGGTCCAGTATCTTCCGGAACCTGCACGTCCTCATACGGTCGCCCGGCCACATCCGCGCGTGGGCGATCCTTCGCAGCTGGTCGTCGTTGTGGAATTTCTCTCCCCGTCCGATCTGCTCGTCGTACAGCCGTATGTCGCGCTCCATGTTCTCGAGAACGACGTCCGGCGTCGCAGTGAGCGCGTTCATTTTATCAACCAGTTCAGGGAGCGATTGCGAGGTGATAAAATCCCTCGATTCCGACACCATCTGCCGTATCAGGTCCGGGTTGCCCCTGAAGATCGTGCGGATGAGCCCCAGGATCGACCTGTCGCGGATAACAGTATTGTGTTCCGACCCCGAAAGCGCGAGCTCCTTGACCGCGATTTTCCAGTTCATTATATGCCACGAGTACGGCTTTTCGAGCCCGCATATGACCTTTGAGGCGTGCATCGCGTCGAAATAGCCGACGAGCGGCAGCGGCCCTATGCGGCTGCCGGTATGGTCCATCCACAGCGCGGATTTCGGTGCGAGGATCCGCAGGCCCTGCCGTTCGAACTGGGGATCCGGGTGGTCGATCCCCTCGGGATAGTTCCACATGCTGCCGATATTGGCCACCACTCCCCCGGCCCGCACCGCCATTTCATGTCCTGCGCCGTCGCAGTACGGATGCGACCCGATCAGGATGTCATCGGGAAACCTGCCCATGTCGGCGGGCCAGATTTTTTTCACCTTCGCGATGTCTCCCGCGATCCCCCCGCAGGCGATGACCACCGCGTCTCCGGCTGCCGAGAAATCGGTTCCTGACGACAGGTCAGCGCCACTGCACCCAGTGATCCTTCCGCCGGAGCGAACCAGGCCGGTCACACGGTGACCGAAATGCAGGGCGAGGTCGTGCTTTTTCGGATGATCGAGCAGGAGACGAATCAGCCGCCCGGTCAGGCCCTGCCCGGTGCCCCAGACGATATGGTATCTCGGCAGGGAGTTGCCCGGCCTGAAGTATCCGCGCTCGGGCCACATGATCGATGGGAGAAAATGAATCCCCCTGCTCCTCACCCAGCGGTAGATGTCCTCACAGGAGCGCTCGCAGTACATCCGCGCCCACTGCCGCGGCAGGTCGTCGTCATCGCCGAAATCGGCGGTAGCGCACCAGTCCGAGTACGCGAGATCGGCGCTGTCACGGACCCCCAGCAGTTTCTGCAGGGGCGTGCCCACGAGCATCATCCCCCCGAACGCGGTGATCGCCTGCCCGCCGAAGCGTTCTCGCCCGTCACGGTCGAGGATCAGCACCTTTCTGCCGCGGTCAAGCAGCTCAAGCGCGGTGACGATGCCTGCGATCCCCCCGCCGATAACGACGACATCGGCCTGATACTTTTTTTCAGCTTTCACCCGAACCTCCCCTTTCACCGAAGATCGGCCCCATGATACAGGTCCCGTTACCGCATGAGCATTAACACAGGTTAATTTTTTCGATCGCGGATATTTTTTACGCGGCATCAGCCGGTTTTTTTTGCAAAGGACGCGCGGATACGGCTCAGCGAAACGGGTGAGATTCCGAGGTACGAGGCGATGTAGTATTGGGCGACCCTTTTCTCCAGGCCGGGGAAGTCCCTGAGAAACTGGCCGTAACGGCTCTTCGCGTCGTACCAGAGAAGATATCCCTCCCTTCGCTCCTTGATGACATAGAACTTTTCAAGGGATTTGACGTATATCTTGAGCCAGCAGAAATGGCGATCGATGAACATCCTGAACGTTTTATAGTTGATGACGCACACCGTGGTGTCTTCGAGGGCCTCGACGTTCAGGTGGGATTCGGTCCTTTCGATGAAGGCCGCGAATGACGAGACGAAATCGAATTCGCGGTTGAACAGCTTGGTGAAATCCCTGCCGTTCTCGTCGATGTGGAACACCCTCATCAGCCCCTTGCAGATGAAACCGCTCAATTCGGGAACTTCGCCCGCCTTGATGAAAAGCTCGCCCTTTTTCAGGTGCACGACCCGGACGAACCTGCCGACCAGTTCCAGTTCATCCTCGGGTATTTCGGCGATCGAATTCAAATAACTGATGAGCTGGCTGAATGTTTCTTTGTCGTCCCTGTTTCCCAAGGTGTTCACGCGCTTTTCGGCCTGAGGTGGCGGGCATGCCGGAAGCGCATAATTTGCGGATATAGCGCAGGGCCGCCCATGCGCGAATCATAGTCTCGGAAGAATTTTTTTGTCAATGAAAAATATCGCCATAAAATTCATTTACATTTTACATGCAGGTCCCATACTCCGCTTCATGCATGAACAGGACAATAGATCGGGGATCAGGGTCGTAGTCATCGAACCCGGCGGCCCGGTCAACGTGGGATCGATCGCCAGGGTTATGGCCAATTTCGGATTCAGCGACCTGGTGCTCGCGGCGCGGGCCGATATCACCGACGAAGAAGGGCGCGGGGCGCGCGTCGCCATGTGCGGGCTCGATGTTTATAATGCGCGCCGCGTTGCCGCCTCTCTCGATGAGGCCCTTGACGGGTGCGGCCTGGTAATCGGCTCCACGAGAAGGGCGAGGAGCGACGAGACCTGCATCGGGTTCAGGGAAGCCGCAGAGATCGCGACCCGCAGGTCAGAGACGTCGAGGGTGGCCCTGCTCCTGGGACGCGAGCGGGACGGTCTTTCCCGCGACGAGCGGGGCCGCTGCCATATCCTTGCCGAGATCCCGTCGGTACCAGGACCCGCAGGGTCTCTCAACATATCACACGCCGCGGCCCTTTTCCTGTGCTCGGTCTTCATCGCGCGATTTGAGGCCGAAAAACGCCCTGCCGCAGACACAGCATCCCTCGCCGACGGATTCGACAGCCTGTTCAGACGATGCGGCATCGGGGAAGACAACGGCAGGGCGCAGACCGTCTTCAGGGGTCTGCTCGAAAGAGCGGACCTCACGGTAGAAGAGGCCCGGTTGCTGGAGCGGAATTTCAGGTATTTCGGTTCGAGGATCAGATAAAGGCTTTGAAGAGGGACCGGATTCACCTATTACGGGGTTGGTCTGGTTCCGGTCAGTTTTCGGTATCGGAATCATCCTCCGGTGCTGCATCATGAGTTTCTTCGCCGCGTTTCTCTCTTATGTCCATTTTTTTCTGGCGCTTTTCGTCCTTTTTTTTCTTTCGTGCAATCTCTTTCTGACGTTTCTCGTACTGATAGTTGTTTTTTGCCAATGTTCAATCCTTGTAGAGTATTTTTAAACAATATTTCGTTCCGGAAAACAGGGGTTTCCCGGAACGATTATATGTATATGCTGAAAGAACACCCGATCAATACCGAGGATTTCTGCGAGGCTTGTCTTCTCTCGGCTTGGCGACATTGACTTTAATGTTTCTTCCATCAATTTCTTTGCCGTTGAGCTGTTTGATCGCCTCATCTCCTTCGGCCTGGTTCGGCATCTCGACAAATCCGAATCCTTTCGAGCGCCCCGTTTCCCTGTCGATCACGATTTTACTTTCGGAAACGGAACCGTAAGGGCTGAACAATTGTTTCAGATCCTCATCCGTCATTTTGTAGGACAGATTTCCAGCATAAATATTCATTTTCACCTTTCCTTTACATGCGCATGGCAGAATTTTTGATAAAAATCAAATTGTAGTATTGAAATACAGCCTGTTAAATTTGTCAAGAATGAATCGTATATCGGGAAAATTGAAATTCAGGATCCGGTTTCCACCCGGTTGCGCCCGCGGTTCTTGGCGAGGTAAAGGGCCCCGTCTGCGCGCGCCATTACCTGCTCGAATGAATCGTCTGAACCGTCAAGGGTCCCGACCCCGAAGCTGCAGGTGACCGGCTTTCCCCCGGCCGATACATTCTGTTCGAGCGCCAGGCGGATCCTTTCGGCCAGCCGTTTCGCCTCGTCGAGGCCGGTTTCGGGCAGGATTATCGCGAACTCCTCGCCGCCGATTCTCGCGGCGTAATCGTTGGCCCGCAGTGCGCCGGCGATGCTTTTTGCCACGCTGACGAGTGCCCTGTCCCCTTCCGCATGCCCGTACGCATCGTTTATCGACTTGAAAAGGTCGATGTCGGCCATGATCAGCGACAGGGCGCGTGCGTATCGGGAGGCCCTTCTGGCCTCACGCGCCGAATGTTCCATGAACGCGAGCCTGTTGTTGAGGCCCGTCAGGATATCGGTACGGGCCAGGCTTTCGGCCTTGTCCTTCAGGCTCTCCAGCTCGGCCGATTTTTCCTTGAGAGCGAGGTTGATGGATTCCTTCTCGTCGAGCGCCGATCGCAGATCGCGGGTTCGGGCCTCCACGGTCTTTTCGAGATTGACGATGTTTTTTTTCAGTTTCTCGTATGCGTCGTCGGTTATTTTACGTGAAAAAATCGATATGATGGTTATGATAAAAAAAGCGGTGAAACTGTAGGTTCCGGAGGAGATATATTCATAATTGGACACATTATAAACGAATCTCAGGATGAAATATGAGGCCGCAGCGGGGATAAAGAGCATGATGGACGTCACTATTATCCACCTGTTCTGGCAGAACATCATCGCCATGACGATCATCGCCGGAAGCAGGTAACGGAAGTTTATCATCCAGGTGAGAAAAGCCTCGTCGCGGGTAATGATGTATCTCGCCATCGCAAACAATAAAACGACCACGAGCGACGACAGCATACTTATTATCACGAGGTTGGCGGCCGCGTTGAATTTCCCCCTCTTCAGCAGCGCCATTGATATCGTCGAGCTCAGAAAAACGATGACGAGGGAATAAAAATACTCAAAAGTGAAGATCCCGCTTTCTATGTATATCTTGTAATAAAACAGAGGGATGATCAGAAGCAATATGACGAGAAAGTAAGCCAGGGCATACGATTTTTGCCGGACTATATACGGGGATTCCCTGTATGCCCGAACGATTACCGGATCGGAAAAAAATTCCTTGAAGTATTTCATGTCCATGCATGCCGTTCCATGGAAGCGTACGTGAGATTCATTGTACAACATTATCGGTCGATGTCAAACCGCGAAAGGATTATTTACAGGATAAAGGTCATACCGGTTTCATCGTGTTTCCATGCAATGCGCCATAACACCATATGCCTCAAGCCTGGCGGCGAGTTCTCCGGTATGAAGCTCAAACAGGTGATTGTCGTAATCGTAGAAATATATGGACCTGCCCTCGCCCGATATCCTGCTTCTACCGGGGAGCACTTCAAGCCCAAGGTCCCTGATCCTGCTCAGGCACAGATCGTATGAATCGTCCGAAATTCTGAAAGCCACATGATCGTATGTTCTGGCCTGCGGGGATTCACCCTGCATCAGCGCAATCCAGACATCACCCACCAGCAGAAACTTCTCCCTCGACACGGAGTGGGAATCTTTACCGCTGTCGTAAACCTCCCTCGCGCCGAATACACGAATAAAGAGACCTGCCGACTTCACGGGGTCCCTGACGATGAATGTAAGATGGCTCAAGCCCGAGATCATTTGTTTCACCCTCCCCTTCAATCCGGAACGACCGCGGTATCCAGGCCCGTTTTCCCCGGATGCGTCTCCCGCATGAAAAAACATGCGGCGAACGCGATTACCGATGCGACAAACAGGGACAGGAAAGCGTCTTCGTATCCCCGCAGGGTGTAAACGCCGGCCGATACTCCCTGCCGCTCGATTAGGCGGCCCATCAGCGGCTGAAACACGGCCCCCCCGGCGAACGGAAAAATATTCGCGATGCCCGTGGCGGTGCCGGCTATCCTCATCGGAAACAGCTCCTTGACCGCGGCGAATCCCACGCTCACCACCGAGTTGGCGAACATCCCCATAGCGAAGCACAGCGCATATAGGTGCGGCAGCGTAAGCCTGGAAGAAAGAAAGGCGAACGCCGCGGTAACGGCAATGGTGAGCGCGCCTGAGACGACGAGCACCGGTTTTCTGCCTCCGACCACCCGGTCAGAAAGAAAACTCAGGAGAGGGCTTCCGATGATCATTCCCAGCGCGGTCATGGAAAGCACCGAGCCTGCACCGGTCTTGGAAAGGCCGTGGACGTGGATGAGATACGGGCCGCCCCAGAGCCCGCCGAACGAAAAAAATATGGCGGCGGTGAAGAAGAACCACACGCACAGGGCCCACATGCTCCGGTCGGAGAGAACCAGCGCGAATCCCGCACGAAGGCCGGCCGCTTCCGCCGGGCCGCGCTTTTCCGATGAGGCGGGCCGTATTCCGCCGGTTTCGGTTTCGGGCGCGTCCCTGACGAACAGGTGGATCAGGACCGTCAGGGCCACGGTGACACCGGCGACAATAAGGAATGCAACGCGCCATCCGACTTTTTCGGTGAGAATCGCAAGCGGCGCCGTGGCGATGAGCGAGCCCACGCCGCCCATGGCGATAAGGATTCCGGTCAGGCGCGCGAAGACCGCGGGCTTGAACCACGTGGCCAGTATCTTGAGCGTGGGCACGAAAAGAGTCGCGACGCCGAATCCGACCAGGGTGCGTCCGAAAACCGCCCATCCAACCGAGGTTGAAAGGCCCATGACGAGGGATCCGGCAAAGGCCACGATAAAGAAAACCGTGATCGTCCTGCGCGGACCGAGCGAATCGGTGAGCAGACCTGCCGGAAGCTGCATCGCCGCGTACGAATAGAAATAGGCTGCTCCCATCAATCCGAGCAGCGTGCCAGTGGTCGCGAAATCGCGCATCATGTCGTCGGCCACGATCGCAGGGCACAGGCGGTGAAAGTACACGAGCACATAGGCGATCGAAAGAAGGCCGAACATCAGAAAGGCGCGCTTCGTTTTTTTCATGCACCGACTCCGTAGAGGGATTACGGGTTGTTACGCATTAATGCGAGACAACCCGGGTACGTTACAGCCGATATGATAAAAATCAATTGTTTTTTCGATGTTCCTCTACGGGCGCACTCGACTTCAACAGAAAGCACATGTGTGAAAGAAATTAATCACTTGACCTGCTGCCTGCCCGCCGGGAAAATCGCATCAACCTGAATCGATTGGAGGCTGTGTGAAACTCGTATCCTGGAACGTAAACGGCATACGCGCTGTAATAAAAAAAGGCCTGTCGGAATTCATCGCCGGCCAGGAACCCGACATTCTCTGCATCCAGGAGACCAAGGCGAGCCCTGACCAGGTGGAGCTCGACCTGCCGCAGTACCCGCACCGGTTCTGGAACTCCGCCGAAAAAAAGGGATATTCCGGCACCGCGGTGTTCTCGAAAATCGCTCCCGCGGCCCACTCGCTGGGCATGGGCATCGAGAAGCACGACAGGGAGGGGCGGATTATAACCCTGGAATTCAAGAAATGGTTCCTGGTCAACCTGTACATACCGAACGCGCAGCGGGGACTCACGCGCCTCGATTACCGGCACCGGGAATGGGACGCAGACCTGCTGGCATACCTCCTGGATCTTGAAAAGAAAAAACCTGTCGTGTTCTGCGGTGACATGAACGTGGCCCACAGGGAGATCGACCTGGCCAACCCGAAGGGCAACACCGGCAATGCCGGTTTCACGCCCGAGGAGCGTGCCGGGTTCGACAACATCGTGAAGGCCGGGTTCATCGACACATTCAGGGAATTCACGGCCGAAGGCGGCCACTACACGTGGTGGAGCTACATGGGCAGGGCCCGCGAGAAGAACATCGGGTGGCGCATCGATTATTTCTGCATTTCCCCGAACCTGCGCCCGAAGCTCAGGAAATCATACATACTTCCCGAGGTGATGGGGTCCGACCACGCCCCGGTAGTGATGGAAATAGACCTTTGAAATGGTTCAAAGCGGAGATTACGGCATATGATCAGCACCGGCGTATCATACCTCGATAAGCTGACCGGGGGGCTCAGGCTCGGCGATAATGTGGTATGGCAGGTGGCCAACGGCGTCTCGATCGACAGCTTCATCAGGGCGTTCATCGACCACAACAAGAACTTCGAGAAGAACATCATTTACATAAACTCGAACTACTCGCCGCATACGATCAAAAAACGCTATGGGTTCCTTTTCAACGAAAACACCACGCTGATCGACGCGTTCACCCACGGCAAGGGAAACAGCGACGAGGTCTTTCTCGATTTCTACCGGGACGGCGCGATCGATCCTGCGCATTACATATGCATGGAAAATCCGAGGGACATATCGTCGTTCATCGGAGTGCTCAACGAGGTCGAAAAAACGAAAAGGGACGGCTCCTTTTACATCTTCGACAGCCTCACCGGTCTTTTCGAACTCTGGAAAAACGAGCGGGACGTCATCGATTTTTTCGCTTTCAAGTGCCCCAAGCTCTATGACATGAACACCCTGGCCTTCTGGATTTACGAAAGGGACGCCCATTCGAAGGAGTTCATGGCCAGCATAACCCATATCACGCAGGTGATTTTCGCCCTGGACGCGTCCCACATGGATTACTACCGCCTGAACATCAACAAGCTCGAAAACCGGCCGTCCTTTCATGCAGTCGAACCGCATTACTTCCGCATTATCGACAACGACATCCGGTTCCAGACCTCAAGGGCCGACGAAATAATCCGGGTCGGCGAAAAGGTGAAAAAGCTCCGCAAGGAAAAGGAGATAACCCAGTCGGAGCTCGCAGACGTGCTTGGATTGACCGCAGGCGCGGTGTCTCAGATAGAGAACAACGTCACCTCGCCTTCCCTGCAGACCCTTGTGCAGATGGCCTCTTTCTTCAACAGGCCGCTGGAATTTTTCATCAGCACCGGGACCGAACAGCAGAAGGACCGGGGCTATACGATCGCACGAAAAAACAAGGTCCCGGCGAGGAACATCAGAAACGTACACGTTTCAGAGTTGTTCAAGGATGAAAAGAACCGGATCATTCCTCATTCACTGACAATCGGGCCGAACAGCATCGTCGAGGGCCCGCTGCTGCTCCACAAGGGATCCGATTTCATTACCGTGACGTCGGGTTCGATCGAGGTTCTCGTCAACGATTCCCCGGTGCTTTTGAAGAAGGGCGATTCGATCATGCTCGAAAGCGCATTTGTGACCAGATGGAAGACCTTCAAGGAAGAATGCGAGCTCCTTTATATCCTTCTGAACTGACCCGGCAGCTCCGCTGAAACAGGAGCCTCGATCCGAATCCCCACGCCCGGCATTCCTCAGCCGGATTTATACGAAACCCGCAACACCGACGCATGTCCTGCCATTAATGTTACATCCATGTTAAATTTGATATCAATGCCGCGTTTCAGGAAATATATATATGGACATCAACGGCCTTTTAAAAAAATAGTAATCCTTAATTTAATAAATAGTTAATCTAATATTTTCAATGTAAAGCATAGTACTGCTTAACAAGCTTTCAGGGAGCCTTCGGATTAACTAGTTTTCAGTATTTTAAACACCATTTAAATTCAAAGGAGTAGTACGCCATGTCACTCATCAACGAACTGATCGACAAGGTCAAGAAACAGGACCCCGAACAGAAGGAATTCCACCAGGCAGTAAGGGAAGTCCTTGAAACCCTTGAACCTACAATCAACAAACACCCCGAGTTCGTCAAGGCCGGCATCTATGAAAGGATCATCGAACCGGACAGGACGATCATTTTCAGGGTTCCCTGGCTCGACGATAAGGGAAATGTCCAGATCAACAGGGGATTCAGGGTCCAGTTCAACAACGCGATAGGACCATACAAGGGAGGACTCAGGTTCCACCCGTCGGTCAATCTGGGCATCATCAAGTTCCTTGGATTCGAACAGATCTTCAAGAACTCGCTGACCACCCTGCCGATGGGCGGCGCAAAGGGCGGGTCCGATTTCGATCCCAAGGGCAAATCGGACATGGAAGTAATGAAATTCTGCCAGTCCTTCATGAGAGAGCTTTTCAGGCACATCGGCGCGGACTGCGACGTTCCTGCAGGAGACATCGGAGTCGGCGGACGCGAGATCGGCTTCCTGTACGGCTACTATAAAAAAATCAGAAACGAACATACCGGCGTGCTTACCGGCAAGGGCCTGCCCTACGGCGGCAGCCTGGTCCGTCCTGAAGCGACCGGCTACGGCGCGACCTACTTCGCGGCCGAAATGCTCGCGACCCGCGGCCAGGACCTCAAGGGCAAAACCGTCGCGGTCAGCGGATCCGGCAACGTTGCCCAGTACACCATTGAAAAGGTCAACGAACTCGGCGGCAAAGTCATCACGGTCAGCGACTCGAACGGCACGATAGTCGACGAAAAAGGCATTGACGCTTCAAAACTCAAATATATTATTGACCTCAAGGAGATCCGCAGGGGCCGTATCAAGGAATACGCCGAGAAATACGGCGCGAAATACTTTGACGGCCTGAGCGTATGGGACGTGATCAGGAAGGAAAACCTCAAAGTCGAGGTCGCATTCCCATCGGCCACCCAGAACGAGATCGACGACAAGAACGCCCAGGCGCTGGTCAACAACGGCTGTTTCTGCGTTTCAGAAGGCGCCAACATGCCGTCTACGCCGAACGCGGTGAGGATCTTCCAGGACAACAATGTTCTCTACGGGCCGGGCAAGGCCGCGAATGCCGGCGGCGTTTCGACATCGGGCCTTGAAATGAGCCAGAACAGCATGAGGCTTTTATGGTCGCGCGAGGAAGTCGACAGCAGGCTCAGAGGGATCATGAAAAGCATCCACTCTTCCTGCCTCGATGCATCGGACTATTACGGCAAGAAAGGCGATTATGTCATGGGTGCGAACATTGCGGGATTCGTTAAAGTCGCCCGAGCAATGCTCGCCTACGGCATCGTTTGATAGATAGAATGATACAGGAATAAAAAAAAGCGGCAGAGGTCCGTCAAGGGCCCTCTGCCGTATTATTCTCGCCTGAAAACCCCATGAATTATCGTCAGCAGTTTTTAAGGAGCAGGGCCATGCACAAAATTATCCAGAACGAAATGATTTCGGCGAACGTCGGCAGGATGGTCGTCGAAGCGGCCTATGTGGCCGAAAAACGGAAGGCCGGTCAGTTCATCATCCTGAGGATCGATGAAAAGGGCGAGCGCGTGCCGCTCACGATCGCGGACGCCGACCCGTCGAAGGGGACCATCACCCTTTTTTACCAGGTCGTGGGAAAATCGACGCGCCACATGTCGACCCTCAAGGCCGGTGACTCGCTCAGGGACATCGCCGGACCGCTGGGCCATCCGACGGAGATCAAGAAATACGGGACAGTCGCCTGCGTGGGCGGCGGCATCGGGGTGGCTCCCCTGTATCCGATCGTTGGCGCCATGAGAAAAGCCGGCAACCGGGTCGTGGTGATAATCGGGGCGAGAAACAAAGACCTTCTCATACTGGAAAAAGAGCTCGGCGCCATAGCAGACGAGATCGTCACCTGCACCGATGACGGCAGCTACGGTAAAAAGGCTTTCGTCACCGAGGCCCTTGCCGAAGTGCAAAGCAAGGAAAAAATCGACCTGGTCGTCGCCATCGGGCCGGTCCCGATGATGAGGGCATTGAGCCGCCAGACCGAAAAGGACGGCATAAAGACCATGGTGAGCCTGAACAGCATCATGATCGACGGCACCGGGATGTGCGGCGGATGCAGGGTTACCGTAAACGGAGAACGCAAGTTCACGTGCGTCGACGGCCCCGAATTCGACGGCCACAAGGTGGATTTCGACGAGCTCATGGCGAGGCTCGGAACCTATAAATCGTCCGAAAAGACCTCGTCGGACGAGTTTGACCATACCTGCAAATTAAAAGGAGTCTTCAATGAAAGATAGAATCCCCCGCCAGAAAATGTCCGAGCAGCTTCCATCGGAGCGAGTAAAAAATTTCAACGAAGTCCCCAAGGGGTTCAGCGAAGAGACGGCCATCCTGGAGGCCGAGCGCTGCATTCAGTGCAAGAAACCGACCTGCGTCGAAGGCTGCCCGGTAGGGATCGACATACCCGGGTTCATAAAAGCGATCAAGGAAAAGCAGTATACCGATGCGATAAAAATAATCAAGACCACGAATTCGCTTCCTGCCGTATGCGGCCGCGTATGCCCGCAGGAGACGCAGTGCGAGGAGCGCTGCGTATTGAAGAAAAAATTCGAGCCTGTCGCGATCGGCTCGCTCGAGAGGTTCGCGGCCGACTGGGAGCGCGAGAAGCAGCCCCTCCCGAAGGAGACATTCCCCTCGACCAAAAAGAAGAAAATCGCGATCGTGGGCTCCGGCCCTGCGGGACTCACGGCCGCCGGCGAGCTCAGGAGAAAGGGATACGACGTGACCATTTTCGAGGCGCTCCACAGCCCCGGCGGGGTGCTCGTGTACGGGATCCCCGAGTTCCGCCTGCCCAAGGCGATCGTGCAGTATGAAATTGACCAGCTGACGAATATGGGCGTCGAGCTGGTGCTGAACCGGGTCGTCGGCATATCAGAAACGATCGATGAAATAATGGACAAGGGATACTCCGCGGTCTTTATCGGCAGCGGGGCCGGATTGCCGCTGTTCCTGAACATCCCCGGAGAGAACCTGCTGGGCGTGTACGCGGCGAACGAATA